>JBEKUQ010000034.1:0-9976 GCA_049514835.1 Verrucomicrobiota bacterium
CATTGTGACAGGCGGGTTGCTTGTCTCAGCGTCTGCCGTTTCGCCGAACGCAACGGCAGTTTGGTACGAAGTGTTGAGCGGCGGAGCTGGGCAACCGCCGCGCATTTACCAGCTCAAACAGCCAATTACCTTTCGTTCGGAACAGTGATTGCTAATCCAGTGTGACCAGTGATCCTTGGTGGTGATTCCTCAGTTAACAGCTCCGGTGAAAGGAAGCAACATGCAAGAAATGCTGCCCGCCACCGAAGCGGCATTCTCCTCCAGAGATCCCCCGAGGTAATGTTGTCCTCATTCCGCGCTTTCGTAAAACTGCGCTTGTTCCTTAAGCAGCCTTTTGAGTCTCTCCCAATCACGGCAAACAATCGCATCGATTTTCTTCTGGTCCTTGAAAAAGTCGTCTCTGGCATAGGCGGCGAATAATTCAAACTTCTCATACGCACGCTCTATCAAGTCGGGCGGATACCATCCCATACTTGCCACCGAAACCCTTTCTTTCGTGAGATGCGCGATATGTTTATCCAAGGCCCGCGCCTCTGCCTCCGAAAGGAACGCCCCCGGATTCTTAAAGTTTGGGTACTGCGATGCGTTTATGTCCGTCGGGTATTTGCAGGGACTGAAGAAATCGTTAAGGACACGGATATTCAACAGCACGGACACAAGCGTCCCTCGTTCAACGATGTGGCATTCCTCATGCAAGCCGTAATCCGTAGAATCGCCTTCCGCCGGTTTAAAGTGCCGCTTCCACAGGTAATGGGCAAATGTCTGCAACATGCACCCCTTGACTTTCTGCCAGCCATTTGCAAGCTCTATTTTTGTTGGATAGTATTTTGACATCGAACGAGTTTAACGAATCGGCTTAGCCCTAACAATCATTGCATTGTGGGCGCTTCGTTTAGCTGAGCTTCGAGAGTCAAAGTTCTCGTGTCACGAATAAGTATTAACGAAACCTTCTGGCCAGCATAGGAGGGCATTATGTCCAAGAGATTTTGCACCGTATCAACCGGTGTGTTTGCAAATTGGATAATTACATCGCCACGAAGGACGTTTGCTTTAAATGCCGGGCTTCCTTCCACGATCGCAGCAACATAGACACCCGCATTCCGTTCGAGTTTGGCCCGGACATCATCGGGGATTGGTGCGAACTGGGCTCCGAAGATTGCTGGTTTCGCCCGCCGCCAAAACATGGCGACTTGGGAATAAATAGGGATTTGCAACGGTGTGTACTGGGTTTGAAACGTGGGCGGTGTGGTCGTCGTAGAGGAGCCTGAATAGGAACCATAGCCAAATGCTGTATTTGCTCCCTGAAACGTGCTCCCGGTCATGGTCCCGCGCTCTTGGGTTGTGTAGGTCTGGCCCGGCTGCACTGATAGGGAAGGAAGTGTTACTTGCGCAGTGCGTGAATACTCGCCACCGATTAGCACGAACTCCGCGCCAACCTTCACCGCCTGTTCAATGGCCTGCTCACGACTGCCCGCCGGGCCTGTGAAGGATGCAATCCCAATTCGGATTAAGCCGCGCGCAACAAATCGCAAAGCCTCGTCTTGCACCCGTGCCAAAGGAACATTCTCAATTTGGGGTGCGCCGGACGCTGGGAGCAATCGCTGCCGTATTTCAGGCCGCATGTTCTGAGTCTCGTCCTGATAAAACTTCGCGAATCCATTGGGCAGTTGCAGCGGTTGCGTGACGCATCCACCCACGAGTCCAGCGAACACCAGTAGGAGCAGATTTTTCGTGCGATGAGCATGGAACGAACAGAAATCTTTGTCCAGCATAAATTTGCACCGTGCCTACGCCCATCTCCCTAATTTCCGGCCATCCAGCATTTCGAGAGGAGCCGCGTACAGTCGCAATTCCCGTGCTCTTTTCTGACCGTCCCGCAGATTTTCAGCACTCAATGGTGTTAAAGCCACTGGTTCATCCGCCTTCGCCGGGCCTTCCACCTTCGCAAGGCCTTCGGTGGGCAGGACGGCGGGCAGGCCGAGGCCGCTGGAAACGGTTCCCTTGATGCTGTTCAGGCGGCCTTGCGCAACGGATGAATGGTCTTTTCAATTCCGCTGGCAGAGGACAACCGGGCTTGATCCAGTTCGTAATGGGATTGCAGATTAAGCCAAAACTGGGGCGTGGTGTTGAAATAACGCCCCAGGCGCAGGGCCGTGTCGGCGGAAAGGCCGCGCCGGCCCAGCGCAATTTCATTGACGCGCCGCGCTGGCACATGGATCTCCTTGGCCAGACGATATTGCGAAATGGACAGCGGCTTCAAAAAGTCCTCCAACAGGATTTCCCCCGGATGCACCGGATTCAAGGCTGGGTCTTTCATAATGTTCCTTCTGTTCAATGATAGTCAACAACTTCAACGTCCCACGCGCCACCGTCGCGCCAAACAAAACAAATCCGCCGTTGATCGTTGATGCGAATGCCGTATTGGCCTGCCCGGCCACCGCGCAGTTTTTCCAGGCGATTCGAAGGCGGACTGCGCAAGTCCAGCAGATTTGTCGCGGCGTCCAAAGCATAAAGACGGCGTAGCGCGGCCTTGCGGACCGGTTCGCTCCAACGCAGGGTTTGTTCGTAATTAAACACCATCCGGGTGTCCCGGCACTTGAAGCTTCGAATCACCCTCCAATAGTAACCAAAACCGTTATTATGTCAACCCTGCCTCCGGCGAACTCGGTTGCTCGCTGCCCGATTCCGCCGCCCAATCGCTTGTTGTCTTGTCATCCTTCAATTCCGCCGATAGCTTCCACCCACCGAACCCATCGCATGACTGCGACCCAACAAATCTCCGCCCTTGCCGCCGCGAATTGTGATGTCGCCTTCGACAACCTCACCCGCCAGCTTTACGCCACCGACGCCTCTCTTTACCAGATCGAACCCCGCGCCGTCGCCTTCCCGCGCAGCGCCTCCCAGGCCGCTGCCGTCATCCGCGCCGCGGCCGAGGCGGGCCTCGACATCATCCCCCGCGGCGCCGGCACCGGCCTGGCCGGTGGCGCGGTCGGCGCGGGTGTGGTCGTTGATTTCTCCCGCCATAACCGCCAAATCACCGCGTTCGATCTCGAACGCCGTTCCGTTCACGTCGGCGCGGGCGTGGTCTTAGATCAGCTCAACGCTTTCCTCAAACCGCACGGTTTTTGTTTCGGCCCGGATGTCGCCACAAGTTCGCGCGCCACTCTGGGCGGCATGATCGCCAACAACTCCTCCGGCTCCCATGTCCCTTTCTACGGCCTCACCGCCGATCACGTGCTCTCCCTCGAAATCGTCCTCGCCGATGGCCGCATCGCCCAATCCGCCGCGCCGCAGGATTCCCTCGCCGCCCAGCGCCGGCTCCTCGCCCAATTGATTCGCGATCACGCCGCCGCCATCCACGAACATTTTCCCCCCGGCCTCCTCAAACGCCGCCCCGGCTACGCCTTGGACCGTTTCCTGCTCGACCCGGATAATCTCAGCCACCTCCTGACCGGCAGCGAAGGCACTCTCGCCGCCATTGCCTCCGCCGAATTGAAAATCGTTCCCCTCCCCAAAACCAGGGGCCTCGGACTGATTCTTTTCGCCTCCGTCGCCGACGCCATGCAGGCCACCGTCGAGCTTCTGCACCTCAAACCCGCCGCCATCGAACACATTGACCGCCTGCTCTTCGATCAAACCCGCGGCCAACTGCAATTCCAGGCCGCGCGCGATCTTCTCCAACTCGATTCCCAGCCGTGCGAAGCCATCCTCCTCGTGGAATTCCTTGACGAAAACGTCCCCGAACGCCTCGCCTTGCTTGCCCAAAAACGACTCGGCCTCCGCACCGCCCTTCTTCACGACCCCGCCCAGATCAACATCGTCTGGTCCTTGCGCAAAGCCGGCCTCTCCCTTCTCACCGGCTGCAAGGGTCCCGCCAAGCCCGTCCCCGGCATTGAGGACACCGCCGTGCGTCCCGCTGATCTGCCCGCCTACGTGGCCGGCCTCCAATCCATTTTCCACGCTCTCGGCGTGCGCGGCTCCTTCTACGGCCACGCCGCTTCCGGCCTCCTCCACGTCCGCCCCGTGCTCGATCTCCATTCCGAATCCGACCGCAAGAAACTCCGCCAGCTCGGCCTCCAGGTTTCCTCCCTTGTCCGCCAATTCAGCGGATCGCTCTCCGGCGAACACGGCGTCGGCATCGCCCGCACCGAATTCATTCCCGATCAACTCGGCCCGCAATTGCTCCAACTCACCTGCCAAATCAAGGCCGCCTTCGATCCAAAGAATTCCTTCAACCCCGGCAAAATCATTCCCGATGGCCGTTACCGCATTGACACTTGCCTGCGCCTGTCCGGCCCCGCCCTCCAACTCCCCTTCCCGCCCGTCCTGGCTTTCGCCGCCAAGGACGGCTCTTTCGTCGGCAACCTCGAACAATGCAACGGCTGCGGCGGTTGCCGCAAAGACTCTCCCACCATGTGCCCCACCTTCGTCGCCACGGGCGACGAAATCATGTCCACCCGCGGACGCGCCAACGCCATCCGCGCCGCCCTCGAATTGCGCGGCGTCACTGACCCTTTGCGCTCCGCCGAATTGGAAACCGCCCTGAGCAATTGTCTTTCCTGCAAAGCCTGCACCAGCGAATGCCCTTCCAACGTCAATCTCGCCCTTCTCAAGGCCGAGTTGCTCCATGCCCGCCACCAGCGCGACGGCCTCTCCTGGCGCGAACGCCTCATCAGTTCCGTTGACCTCCTCGGACGCCTGGGCTGCCTCATGCCCGCCTTCGCCAACGCCGCTCTCCGCTGGTCCTGGCTCCGCGCCGCCCTCGAAAAATCCCTCGGCCTCTCCGCCCAACGCCCCTTCCCGCCCTACGCCGCGCCGCGCTTCGATCATTGGTTCGCCCGGCAACCCCCCCCTCCGCAGCCCCCCCGCGGCCGCGTCATCCTCTGGGACGACACCTTCGTGCGCTACCACGAGCCGCACATCGGCATCGCCGCCGTCGCGGTCCTCCAGGCCGCCGGCTTTGCAGTCGTCCTGCCGCGCGGCCGCCGTTGCTGTGGCCGGCCTGCCTTCAGCCAGGGCAACCTCGACGCCGCCGCCAGCCTGGGCCGGCACAACCTGCAAATCCTCGCCGCCGCCGCCGCCGCCCCGCCCATCCTTTTCCTCGAACCCTCCTGCTATTCCATGTTCGCCGAAGACTATCGCGAATTGAATCTCCCCGGCGCGGACAAAATCGCCGCCCGCAGTTTTCTCTTTGAACAATTCATCGAAGACCTGCTCGCGCGCGAGCCGGACGCCCTCCGCTTCAACCAACAACCCGCCGACGTTGCCATCCACGCCCATTGCCACGCCAAATCCCTGGCCGATCCTTCCTTCATGGCCCGTCTCGCGCGGCGATTGCCCAGCCGTCGCGTCACCCTGCTTGACACCGGCTGCTGCGGCATGGCGGGCGCTTTTGGCGCCCTCGCCTCCAAGTACGATCTCTCCCTGAAAATCGCGCAGCCCCTCATTGAGAAAATCCAAAACCAGCCCTCCGGCGCCATCATTGTTGCCTCCGGCGCCAGTTGCCGCCATCAAATCCAGCATCTCACCCCGGCGCGCCCCTTGCACATGGCCGAACTCCTCGCCGCCTCCCTCTAGCCCGTTTTGGATTCCGGCGGCTTGCCTCCGCTTTCAAAAGCGGGCCTGAACTTTTCGCGCTCCAAAACCCGCATGGGAAGTCAACATAATACAGCCCATTTTCGCCGCCTCCATCATGCTTGGCAGGGCGGGCAGTCCACTGCCCGCCGCTCCATTGTTGTGGTTTCGAGGGGCGCATCTTGATATCACCACCACGCGATTTGCCAATTCCCGCGCACCGCGAAGACGGGAGGGCGAGGGAGGGGCAGATTCCGTCCATCCAAAGGTGGTTGTATCAAGATGCGCCCCCCACCCCTCTGGAAGTGCAATTAAGTGCAATTAAGCGGGAATAAGCGGGAATAAGTGCAACTGAAGTGGGATTTTTGGGAAGGAAAAAAACGGGACGCATAGGACGGATAGACGGATAGGACGGGCTTGGACCCGCATTGGCCAAGATGACGGCGGGCAGGCCCACACGATAAAAGCGCAGGCAAGCCTCCGCTCTCCAAAACTTTGGCGGATCGGCGCACAGGGCCGAGGATACACCCGGGGATGCGGCGGTAAGTGCGGCGGTCATAGACCTCCGCTACAGGGTCACCGGGCCGGACGTTGGATGCTATTGGAGCATTCATGGGGGCATTGTAGCATGGGTTGGAAAAGCGTCATCCGCACGGTGGGTACAAAATGAGGGTCCAAAATGGGGTGTTTGGAGGGCAAGAAAACCCTTGTAAATGCTCGGTCCGGCCGCGTTTTCTCCCAAAAAGGGGGATTTGCAAAAACGAAAATAGTTTGGGAAAAAGGGGCGGTTGGCTGCCAAGGCAAATGATAAAGGACAAATTATAAATGATAAAACGAGTCAGCCAGGAGGAGGGCTGAGCTTGAGTTCTGCTGAGCATTGGTCGTTGAGGGGAGGGGAGGGCGAAGAATAGCTTGGTGGTGGTATCAAGATGCGCCCGGTTTCGAGCCTCCCGCCCGTTTGCGCTTGTCAAAGAGCCAGGGGCGGATTAAAAGGAACACCAAGTCTGCGCTTATGTTTATTTTTCTCGGCTGCATTGTCGGGTTTGTGGCGTGGTTCCTGGTGCGCTATCTGGCCGGCGGCATTTACACCGTCAACCAAAATGAGCGCGCCGTGAAAACCAGTTTCGGCCGCGCCGAACGCGTCGGCTCCGCCACCACCCTCGACGACCCCATTTCCGAAAGCCTCGAAGCCGGCGAGCGCGAACGCTACTGCTATCCGCAGGTGCGCGTCATCCCGCCCGGCGGGCCTTACTTCAAATGGCCGTGGGAAAAAATCTACAAGGCCCCCATCGCCACGCAGATCATGAACATGGCCTACGACCCGGAGGATCCCGCCGCCAACAACCAGGGCGCCTTTCTCGAAGCCGTCACCAAGGACCAGCTCAACACCGGCTTGAAGGGCCAGATTCGCTACCGCGTTTCGGAGAAAAACCTTTACGCCTTCCTCTTCGGCGTCAAGCGCCCCATTGTCCACGTCATGGGCTATTTTATTTCGGTCTTGCGCGAACGCATCGCCAATTTTGAAGCCCCCGCCGCCGCTTCCTCCAACGAACCCGGCGCCCCGCCCGTCACCGGCATTTCCATCAACGATCTCCGCAAAAACCTGCCCGACATCAACGGGCACATGGACAGCGAGTGCGCCTCCTCCGGCGCCCGTTATGGCATGACCCTCGACGCCTCGCTCATCACCGGCATTGACCCGCCGCCGGAGGTCGAATCCGCCCTCGCCGCCATCAACACCGCCTACAACCAAGTGTCCTCGGACATCAGCCTCGCCCAGGCGGGGGCGGACCAGAAGCTGGTGCAATCACATCGCGCCGTGGAAATCGAAACCCTCAAGGCGCAGACGGAGGTCGAACCGCTCACCGCCGTCGCGGCCCAGTTGCGGGAATTGAAGAAAAGCGGGCCGGGCGCGCTCGGCGCTTACATTCGCAACGTGCGGCTGAAATTATTCAGCCAGGCGCGCCGCGTGATTTTGGAGGCCCCGCGTGAGTAAGCTCTTCATTGCCGCCGTCGTGGTCTTCTTCGCCATGTTCGTCATCGAGCCGCTCGTTCTGGGCCTGGCGCGCCTCCTGGGTTTTTACACCATTGTCGGCGAGCGCCAGTGCAAGGTCTATATGCTCTTCGGCAAGGTCATCGCGGCGCTGGACGAGCCGGGCCTGCATTTTCTCTGGGCCAAGATGGGCTTGCGCGCGCCCATTGTCAACTGGCTGGGCCGCTGCCACGAAATTGATTTGCGCCTCGACCAGGAATACATCCGCAGCACCCCGGTCAATTCCGAGGAAGGCGCGCCCATGGGCATCGGCATCTGGTACGAAATGCAGATCAGCGATCCGGTCGCCTACCTCTTCAAGAACGCCGACCCGCGCGGCTCCCTCGCCGCCAACATCAGCAACTCCACCGTCCGCTGCCTGAGCAACATGAAGCTGGCCGACATGCTGGAAAACCGCCACGTCATGAGCCAGACCGTGCGCGAGGAAGTTTCCGCCAAGTCTCTCGAATGGGGTTACCGCCTCGGCTCCATTTATATTCGCAAAGTCCATTTCCGCGACGTCGCCATGATCAAGGGCATCGAGGCCAAAGTCGTCAACCGCCTCCGCCAGGTCACCTCTGCCATCAAGCAGGACGGCGCCAATCAGGTCAGCATCATCACCAGCACCGCCGAGCGCCAGGCGGCCATTGAATTTGCCAAGGCCGCCGCGTTGCGCCCGCAAATTGTCGGCGCCGCCCTGGAAAAAATTTCGCAGGACCCGGAAATTGCCAAAGCCATCTTCGAGATACTGGAGACCGAAAAAATCATCGAAGGCCAGGCCGACATCACCCTCGTCCCCAAGAACGGCGCATTGCTCCCGCAAATCCTCGCCGCGCGGGAACAAGGTCCCTCTCCGCCCACCGTCCAGAAGTAAATGAGATTTATGCAATCCTGACTTATCATTCTGTCCCGCCATGATTCTGTCCCCTCTTCAGCAGTTGGGCGCGTTTGCGGGATTCCCCCTTGTCCCGCCATAGCCTTGCGACGGCGGATGACAATCATTCCCCTGAGTCCTCTCCGGCCTTATCCGCGTCCATCCGTGGTTCAGCCCATTTCAAGAATCCGCCTGCGGTTTATTCTCTGCGATCTTTGTGTTCTTTGCGGTTAATTCATTTTTGGTTGCGGCATTTCCTCGCCGCGCCTTTGCGTTGAATTCTCCTTCTCTAGGCCCAAAGACGCAGCCCGATCAGTCCCCAATAGCCCATATAAATTGCGTCCGCAGCCACCGCCAATGCCACCAGGGCTGAATGCCAATAAGCCGCGCGATTCATGGCCGCGTGCCTTTCGCGATAGACAACATAGACACTCGCCGCCGCCGTTAGAGCAAAGACAATGCTTGACAGCATGATGCCAACCGTGACCCGGGAGCAAACGCCCAATACCCACACATCGTCCATGTTAATAAAAAAGAGGCCGATAAATGCGCCCAGCGAAAGTGTGCTCAGCAAAGGCATGACCCGCACTGACAGTGGACCGGCGTTGCGCAATTTGCCCAGCAGCTTTCTCGCCCCCCAAACCAGCGCGAACAAAGGCGAACTGGCCATGAGCAAGGCAATCAGCCCGAAGCCAATGCGCTGTCCCCACACCCGCAACGCGGACACTTTCTTGAAAGTTCCATCAGTGGATTGGACCAGTGTCTTTCCATCGGCGTCCGGCAACAAGGCCAGTGTCGCCTGCGACTGACCCTCCCGGCGAAACAGCCGCTCCGTCACCGGCACCCATTGCTCGTGCCGCAAGTCATAGGTCGTCATGGTAAGTCCATGGTCCGTGAAGACGAGTCTCCCTATGTTGAGCAATCGCTCCAGCGCATAATGCATCTGCACGCGGGGGCTGATCGCCTGATAATATCCCGCATAGTGCCGCTGCAAGTCAGTGGGAACCGACGCCACCGGCGGCAAGGCCGGCGGAGTCAGATCACGAGTCACATAATGACACATCAGATCCACAATCTCGCTCAGTGCTTTGAAGTTTCCCGAATTGATCATCACCGCATAGCCGCGGCCATAGTCAGGCAGATAAGCCATGTCAGTCAGCCCGCCCATCACGCCGCCGCCGTGTCCGCGAAACACGAAAGCGCCGTCGGGCCTCGCCCAATTGTATAGCCCGTACCAGGCGATCCGGCCCAGTCTTGCCGCCGGCAAAGTTTCCGTCCTTTCCATGCGTTCAATGGATGCGGCCTGGAGCAGTTGCGCGCCGTCCAGTCCGCCCCGCTGGAGATAAAACCGCACATAATTCGCCATGTCCCTGGCCGACGCATTGATCGCGCCGGCGGGACGGAAACAGATGTGCCAGTATGGATACGGCGTGACGCCGTCCTCATGATACAACTGGGTCAACTGCCGCTGCACCGCCGGCGTATAATAGAAGCTG
>JBEKUQ010000035.1:0-9976 GCA_049514835.1 Verrucomicrobiota bacterium
AGTTAAACAGCAGTCGTGGGCCAGAGAACAGACATTGGATTACCGACTCGGCGAGCTAAAAAAGTTGTTCTCCATCCTGCGCAAAGCCCGTGACAACAATTACACCATCTTCTCGCCGGGCGATTTTCACATCCCAAACAGTAACACGCCGGATGTCCGCTGGGATGAGACCCAATCGCAAGCGAGTTTTCTTGAAAGAAGCGGCACTGGAGTTCGTTTGCTTGAGAACAACGGCGGAGACCATTTTTTCCGCCGCTTCGTTGCGCCAGAACATGAGACCCGGAAAGTCGCCCATTTGGAGCCAGTACTGTACAAGGGCGAAGGCGAGCCGGTGCTCCTGTTGTGTGTCGGCAGCGCGTGGAAAAGGGCGCGGGTTGTCCATGTCGTTTCCTTTTCCGCGCTTCACGAGTTCACGTCGGCGTTGTTCCTGCCACCATTCCGCATTCTCCTTTCGCGCTGGATCGCCTCGAACCCATTCTTTACAGACTTCTTCGGCAAGACTGAACCGGGAAAGTGCGCTGGCTGCCTTCTTTGCGGCATGATCAGAGCGGCGTTTGTCCCCGGCGACTTTAGCGGCCAGAGCCTCTTGATGCCAATCAGTGTTTAGGGTGGCAACGCCGATTGCAAGATGGCAAAACTTGCGAACTGCCGTGAGTTGGCTTTGGGCGGCGCGGCAGACTTTCTTGTGCAAAGGAGAAACGGCTGGCGCATCAATAAGAAACTGCCAAGGGTCGGGAAGCGGCAGACGATTCGGGTCGCGGTGTTCCTTTTGCCAACAAGCGCCCTGCTCTGCGCGGCGGTCAGCCTCCCGCAGCATCCAATCAGGAATCTCGCGCAAAAACTGGCTTATCCACCCCTTGTCTTGAGCCAATTCGACAAGGGTAAGTTTGAAAGGTTTTGCTGGTGCTTGACTCATTCCGTGGCAGTCGCCGCAAGCGGGATGATGTTCGCGGCCCGGCTCGGTTGGACGTTGAACCACTTTTCGGCCTCGGCTTTGGTCGCCAGCCCTTTGTAGTGGCCGTGAATCATGGCGGGGGAATTGCCCGCCTGCTGCGCGGTCTGGTTTTCGTTGGCGTGGAGCGCAAAATGGAACGAGCAAAAGCTGTGGCGCAACCCGTTGTCTTTGCGCTTGACGCCAGCGGCCTTGCAAGTTTCCGCGCAATGGGCATGGAAGCAGTTTTCCGACAACTTCCACAGTCTGCCGGAGCAACTCCGGTACGGCCGCAACCATTCGGCCAGGGCCGGGCAGATCGTCACAAGGCGGCGCGAGCGAGTCTTGCTCTTGGTCTGCGAGATTTCAATATGGCCTTCGACTCTCCAAACGTCCTCCCATTCCAGGCGCAAGAGTTCGGCGGTTCGCAGTCCGCACAACCCGCCAATTGCGATCAGCGGTTTCAACGAGCCATCCGCCGTTTCCAGCAGGGCGCGGAATTCTTTGGCGGTGTAGATGCCGATGTCGCCGTTGTTGGCGTGCTCCATGCGCATCGAGTCGGCTTCCAGCAGGCGATTGGACGGCGGCAGAAAGTCGTTGCGCACGCTCCATTGGATGAACTGCTTGATGCCGGCGCGGTGGTGATTGCGGGCCTTTGGACTGGCTTCGGCCATCGCTTGAATGAAAACGTCCAGGTGTTGCTTGGACAGGTCGCAAACGGCATGGCCGGGGAGTGCTTTGGCGAACCGGCGCAGACGCAGCGCCCGGATGCGGGTGTATTCGGATGACAATTGCGCCCGCTGGCCGTTGCTGGCCTTTGTGCGCGGTTCATCGGCCTTTATGAACTCCTCGACGGCTTCCGCAACGTCCTTGCGCTTCACACTGGCGACGTTTGCCAAGTAACCGTCAATGGCTTCCGGCAATGCCCGCCCGTTCAACCGCGTGGACTGCTCAACCCATTCCGAAACTGTGGCGAGCAGCGAAACCCGCCGCCCGGTTTGCTGGAAGTAGCCTTGCAGCCGTTCAAGAGCGGCCAGGGCGTCGGTCGCCTGCCGGGGCGTCAAGGCGGTAACGTGCGAGCCTTGCGCCAGTTCCTTGACCAGCGCATCGGCGCGGCGCTTGACCTCGCTGTAAGTCTGGAAACGCTCCATGCGGCGCTTGCCTGTGACACGCCATGCCAGCCGGTAGGCCGGGAAGGCTTTCGTCTTGGCGTAGATCGTGGCAAGGACTTGCCCACGATGCCGGATGCGTTTTGGGAAGCGCATGTTCTCTTCGCCGGATTCGGGCTTTATCTGTGTCGTTTTTGTGTCGTTACCGCCTAGATTTCCCTCCATAGAGGGAGAATTGGCGGAAGGGGTGGGATTCGAACCCACGTTAGGGTTGCCCCTAAGCCTGATTTCGAGTCAGGTGCCTTCAACCGCTCAGCCACCCTTCCTTCGCCAGTTAAATCAGGCCGTCATTATGGCCCAATCCACGGGCGCGGCAAGCACCTTTGCAAGCAGAAAAGTCTGCGCCCGAATCATTAGCGACAGGCTCTCGGCTTCACCCAAAAGGTGATCCGGGAATGTTGAATTTTGAATTGTGAATGGTGAAAAAGAGGAATCCGTCGGCGAGACGCCGACGGGTGCAACCGGGACGGTCGCGCTCCCCCTGAAAGTCGCTAATGATTGGGGAGTCTGCGGACGCATCCCGGCGTTTGGCCGGGTCGGCGCGCTGCGCCGACCTGGACGCCGCAACGCGGCGTCCCTACCTCGGAATTGTCTAAAAACTGAACTGCGGAGCTTCTGAATGGAAGGACAGGGTGGGGGACGCGCTGGAGGACGGCGGCTTGCCGCCGTTTTGGAAAGCGGAAGCAAGCTCCCGCACTGCAAAGCTGCCCGCCGGTCTCGCCCCGCCCATCGTCAAACAGGGCTGACGGATCGAAGCAACGCTGTCCATAAAGCGAACAGGAAAATGGCTTGTCTGGACAGGCCGCCCGTGTGGCCGGACGCTGCTGGCCCGGCGGGATGGCCAGGCGCCGGGGGAAATGGCGAAGCCCTCTTGTTTTTGACCCGGGCCGAAAGGCTGGCATCGCTTTTGCTCCCTCTTTGCACTGCGTACTTTAAACAAACAACAGGCTGGCGGCTTTGGAAATACGGTCAACGCAATCCGATGCACGCGCTGCCGGCAGTTTCGAGCGTCCTTGCAAACAAAAGAAAGTTCAATCCAACCATGAAAACCAAGATCCAGAAACAGAGCGGGTTCACGCTGGTTGAAATCATGATCGTCGTCGCCATCATCGGCCTGCTGGCCGCGATTGCGATTCCGAACTTCGTGCGCGCCCGCACCACCTCGCAGACCAACGCCTGCATCAGCAACCTGCGCATCATTGACGGAGCCAAAGGCCAGTGGGCCTTGGAACAGCACAAGCAGACCACCGACACGCCGGCTGGCACGGACATCCAGCCTTACATGGGCCGCGGATTGGCCGGAGAACTGCCCCAGTGCCCGAATGACTCGGCGCAAACCTTCGCCACCAGCTACGCGCCCGGGACCATCGGCGTCAAACCGACCTGCCTCATCGTGCCGGCGACCCACAGTTTGCCGTAGTTCAAGTTTTTGGTCGGGATCATTCAGTTCCTGACCGTTCACGCCCGGAAGAAACTCCGGGCCCCTTTTTGTACACGGCGCAGAGGCGACATTTGCAAATCCATTAACTGTCACCTGAAGTCTGATGTGCTCCGGAAGATGGAGGCGGTAACGCTTGATGGCGAAAGCCGGCGCAGGCTCGGTTTCGGACGGATGAATGGTTTGTCGTCTGGCGGCAATCAGATTCGTTCAGGCATGGGTTTGCACCGGCGTTGCACTGGAAGAACCGTGTCGCTGCCGCTGGAAGTCCGCGTAGGTCCTGCCGTCCACGCGGCTGTTGTGGCGATAAGACAGATTGCCGACCAGGCTGACCAGGGGCCTGCGGCCTTGCCACAAGCTGTCCCACACCCGCCGCAGCAGGCGCCGCAGGGAATAGAAGTTCCGATTGCAGGCGATCATTTCCTGGAGGATGCCGTCCAGAGATAAGTGCTTGTACCGAGCCACCGGGAAGGTCAGCGTGTAGTATTTCCAGTCCTCGGGGAACGCGGTGAGAGCGAGGCGGTCTTCGGATTTCATCTGATCCCAAAGGCTTGTGCCGGGCAAGGGCGTCAGAAAGAGCGCGTTGAGGTGGTCCACGCCGTACTGGCTGGCCGCCTCGGCGACCCGCTGGCCGATGCCCGGTTCATCTATGTCCAAACCGATGATAAAGGAACCCGCCACCAGGATGCGGTGCCGCTGGATGCGCCGCACGGACGCGGGAAAGTCCCGGCCTTTGAGCAGATTGTATTTCTTGCCCAGCTCGCGAAGCCCTTCCGGCGACGGGGACTCAAAGCCAATGAAGACGCCGCGACATCCGGCCTTGGCGGCCAGAGTCAGAAGCTCTTCGTCGTCGGCGAAGTTGATGGTGGCTTGGGCCACCCATTGCTTGTGCAGGTTGGCGTGGGCCAGGGCGCGGAAGAGGTCCTTGGCGCGCGCGATGTGCTCCGGGCGCGTGCCGATGAGGTTGTCGTCCACGACCAAAACCAGTTTCTCGCGGATGGATTGGAATTCGCGCACCACATCCGGGATGGGACGCTGCCGGTATTTGGCTCCGTTGAAAGTCGTCACGCTGCAAAAGGTGCAGTTCAAGGGACAGCCGCGGGTGGTCTGAATGGCGCCGAAGGCATATCGGTCGGGCAGCAAATCATGACGGGCGGGCGCAAACTGGCTGAGCTTGGCAAACCCTCCGTCGTACTGGCGCTGCAGGGCGCCCTGCCGGGCGTCCGCCAGAACTTGCGGCCAGATCCCCTCGGCTTCCCTCGTCACCACTGCGTCCACCTGCGCCAGAACTTCCTGCACGCACATGGTGGCGTGAATGCCACCCATGACCACCGGCACGCCCAAACGTCGGAAGCAAGCCGCCACGGCATAGGCGCGGGGCGCCTGGGAGGTGAAAGCGGTGATGCCCACCAAATCCGGCCGGGGCATGGCCGGGTAGTCCGGCACACCGAGGTTCTCATCCACGATGAGGACTTCCCACTCCGGCGGGGTCAGGCCCGCCAGCACCATCAGGCTGAGCGGTTTCCACACCCGGTAGCGATTCCAACGGCTTTCTTTGGCGCTGACGCTGCTGACCAGCGGGTTGGTGGGATTGATCAAATAGAGTCGCATGGCATTCCGTCACTGGGGATGGAACAAGGTGAAACGCACCTGGACCATCCGCCTGCTCCCGATTATGACCTCATTCCGCGCTGGAAGCAACGAACAAAATCGCCATTTCTACATGGAAGGCGTCAGGAGACCTTGACCTCAATTTGCTGGGGTTTGGCTTTCTTGTCCTTGACCAGATGCACGCTGAGCAGGCCGTCTTTGAACTCGGCGCTGACCTTGGCAGGACTGACATCATCCGGGAGCGAGAAGCTGCGACCGAAAGTGCCGTAGGCGCGCTCGACGCGGTGATATTTTTTGCCGATCACCTCCTTCTCGAATTTGCGTTCACCGGTGATGGTCAGCGTGCCTTCCTGCGCCGTGACCTTCACGTCCTCTTTCTTCAGGTCGGGCAACTCAGCCTTGATCAGATACTCCTTGTCGTCTTCGCTGATGTCCACCAACGGGGCCCATTCGGCCACGGCCACGGGTTCCTCCTGGCCCTCCGGCCGGTGCAGCGGGGCGCCGCTCAAAAGACTGCCCAAACCCTGTCGCAAGGCTTCCAGGTGTTTTAACTGATCCAAACGTTTCAATGCATTCATCATTTCATTCCTTGTTGGCGGGTGTGGTTTCGGACCGTTGCGCCTGCCCGCCAACGATTCGGGCGGCGACGGTCAACAGCGTGGCTGCCATTAAGCGTGTTTCCAATCCGGGTGGCCTGGGCGTTGAGACTGAGCCAGCGAATGGTCGTTTTCACAGCCGCGTTCAGTCGTTTAACCCATAGTGGGCGTAATCATCATAACAGTGGGCGTGGATTTCCTGGAGCACTTGTGCGGTGCGGCCGGCTCGTTCCGCGAACACCTTGGCGGCAGCAACAGAGAATACCCCTTGAGCCAGTTGGCTGGTCTGTGCTCTCCCGTCGCTCTCGCCTCGCCACGGACTGGAAGCAATTCCAGTTAGCTTCGGCGCCGCAGTTGAAGGGGGAGACCCGGTTCGGCCTGGGTTTGTGGCCATAATTATATGCTTTCAGAATCTGTTTTTTGTTCCTTTTTGAGCCGCGATGGCGGCTCCGGCTTCGCGGCGTAGGGAATAAGAGGGAGGGATTGCCAATTCCAATGGCAGTCGGACACCTGGTAAACGGAGCTCCGTTAGCAGTCACACAATATGCCATAAAACAAGCCGGGCAAGATAAATCGGCATAAATCGTGCGTCGCGGCTTGGAGCGGCAGGCCCAGGGCTGTGCGGGCCGAATCGGTCGCGCAAATGGAGGTTCTTTTCGTGCCCGCCAAGCGCGGGCGCATCTGGCAAAAAGACGGGAAATGAACCGTTTGTTGTTCTGGGGATAAACTGGATGAAGTCATGAATTGACGGGGCAGAATCGCGGCGGCCAATCAGGGCATGGCATCAGGTTTTGGAGTTTGTCCCATCCTGCCGGGGTGGCCGATTTCCCGGCTGGCCGGCATCGTCCACCCAGTGCATTTCATCGAGATCGAGGAATTCTCCGCCGCAGTGACATTGGGTTTGGCCATCGTTTATTTTTAAGCGGCGGCATTTTCGACAAACCACGGTTCGGTTCCAGTAGGCGCGCCAGCGATAGGCCCAATACCCAAGCCCCACGAGCAGCCCAACCATCGCCAGGGTGCGGAAGGCATCTGGAACCAGGCGCGGAATCGGCAAAACCAGGCCCCAAATGCTGCGGCCATGCCAGGCTGGCGAGGTCGCGACCACATAGAGCAACACCGTGGACGCCACCAAGGCCGCCCAGATTCGGCGCCGCCGGCGGATTCTTTTCCTGGCGAGCCTTTCAGCCTCTGCTTTTTCGCGCCACACGGACAAGGAAACGCTTTCGGTCGGACATCTTCATGCACGGGCGCATCGAAGAACTTCGGAGTTTTAATCCAAGCTCGCCGGCGTGAATAGCGGGTCATTTACCAAACGAATGGCGGTGCATTCCTGTTTGCAGTTGTAGGGGCTTGCCTCACACGATGCTGGCGCATGGAAATCCGCCCCGGCCGGCCCCGCAGGTTTGTGAGGGCAGGACACGCAAGTCCCGTCTTTTCGTGCTCACAGAGGACAGGCCCGGATTGTAAAATAAAGCCCGCGCCTGAACCATTTGTTGATGGGCGATAACGGAAGAAGGCCGGATGTTTGGTGGACGCAGCGCTGCCCAAAAAGCGAACAGTCGCATGGCATTATTGGACAGGCGGCGCATCTTGCCAGGAGCTTTTTGCCGCGCGGGCCGGCCAATTGCCGGGGGGAAGGCGGCGAAATCCTCATATTGGCATCGCGAGAATATTGGCATTGCTTCTGCTATTTGTTTTGCAGTACGATAGCCGTGACCACAAAATGGCACGCTGGCAGCATTGAAAAGCTCGAACAGATGCAATCATATTAACCCGCTGCTGGTTATTGTTAAGAACATACCAAACGAAAGGTCAGTCAAACTATGAAAATGAAGAACAGGAAACAGAGCGGATTCACGCTGGTCGAAATTATGATCGTCGTCGCCATCATCGGCCTGCTGGCCGCCATCGCGATACCGAACTTCGTCCGCGCCCGCACCACCTCGCAAACCAACGCCTGCATCAGCAACCTCCGTATTATTGACGGAGCGAAGGGCTCGTGGGCCTTGGAACAGCACAAGCAGACGTCCGACACCCCGGCCGGCACGGACATCCAGCCCTACATGGGCCGCGGATCCGCCGGTGAACTGCCGGTCTGCCCGAACGACTCGGCGCAAACCTTCGCCACCAGCTACGCCCCCGGCACCATCGGCGTCAAACCGACCTGCCTCATCGTGCCGGCGACCCACAGTTTGCCGTAGTTCAAGTTTTTGGTTGGGATCAATCAGTTCCTGACCGTTCACGCCCGGAAGCAATTCCGGGCCTTTTTTTGTTCACGGAACATGGCCGGCGTTTTCGAATCCGTTACCCGCCCATTCTGCTCCGGCCCCCGTTTTTCAGGAAGCGCTTTTTTTCGCCTGCGTGCGAATGCTTATGCGCTTTTTAAGTGTCGCTTTTTAAGTTGACCTTAACCTGGGGGAGTGATAAGATGTGCGTTTGTAGCAGTTAATCGCCGTCCTCCCGAGGTGGACGGGACTCTAAATCGCTTATGAAAACCAGATCACCCCGCTGGTGCAGCGCGCTGGCCTTGCTGGCGCTTGTCACCATCAACTCACAACTCTCCACCGCTTTTGCCCAAGGCACGGCCTTCACCTATCAAGGCCAGTTGAACGTCAGCGGCAGCCCGGCCAACGGGCTTTATGACTTTCAATTCTCCTTGTCCAATGCGCCGAGCGGGGGCAGCCAGGTCGGCAGCACCATCCCCGCTCTGGCTCTCGGCGTGACCAACGGGCTGTTCACCACCAACCTCGACTTTGGCCCCGTTTTTTCCGGCAACCGCACCTGGTTGGCGATCAGTGTGCGCAGCAACGGCGTTGGCAGCTACACGGCCCTGACGCCGCTGCAGGAGCTTACCCCGACGCCGTATGCCGTGTTCGCCAATACGGCCAGCAATCTATCCGGCACGTTGCAGGTGGCGCAATTGAGCGGCGTGCTTCCGCTGGTCCAATTGCCGGGGGGATTGGTGACAAACAACGAAAGCGGCGTGACGTTGGACAATGTGACACTGGGGGGCACTCTCACTTTGCCGCTGCCGGCCACCGTTTATGCCGGAGCCAACACCCTTTTACTGGCCCCTGGCAATAACAACTTCTACGCTGGTCCGAGCGCGGGCATTTCCAACGGTTTAGGCGGCGCCAACCTCGGACTGGGAGGCGGGTCGCTGCAGAGCAACACGAACGGCACCAACAACACAGCCATTGGCTACCAAACGCTTTTCAACAACACGAACGGCTCCTACAACGTGGCGATTGGTGAACGGGCGATGTTCCAAAGCACCAGCGGCAATGACAACACGGCGGATGGTCGCCACGCGCTCCAAGACAACATCGTCGGCAACGACAACACGGCGCATGGCTTTCAGGCGCTTTCCAGCAACACCAACGGCTCCTACAACACGGCGGATGGATCAGGCGCGCTTGGCTCCCTCAAGTACGGCTCGAACGACATCGCGGTGGGGTATCAAGCTGGCAACAACTATACCGGAGGCGCCAGCAGCAACATCGTCATTGGCAACCCTGGCGTGCCGGGCGATAACAATGTCATCCGCCTTGGCAGCACTCAGACCGAAACTTACATTGCGGGTGTCATCAACGGCGACGGCAGCGGCTTGACCAATCTCCCCTTGCTCAGTAATCCTGGATCGCTGAACTTTTTCGCCGGCCAGAATTCCGGCAATTCCGCGCTGACCGGGACTGAAAACACGGGGGTGGGTTTCGGCACGCTTTTCTCCGACACGACCGGCTCCTACAACACGGCGCAAGGCGTGGGCGCGCTTTCGGCCAACACCAACGGCTCCTTCAACACCGCCGATGGCGCGGGCGCGCTTTTCTCCAACACCAGCGGCGCCGACAACACCGCCGTTGGCTTTGATGCGCTTGTCGCCAACATCACCGGCGCCAACAACACGGCCACCGGCACCGATGCGCTTTTTTCCAACACCAACGGCTCCCAAAACACGGCGGATGGCGCGGGTGCGCTTTTCTTCAATAAGACCGGCGGCGACAACGTGGCTGTAGGTTATCAGGCGTTGCTTAATAATACCAATCAAAGTCAGGACACCGACGTCGGTTCCCAAGCGCTTCTCGCCAACACCGCCGGCTTTCAAGACACTGGCATCGGCTATCGGGCGTTATATGGCAACACTTCCGGCACTTACAACACGGCCAGCGGGGCCTTCGCGCTGAATGTCAACTCGATCGGCACCTTCGACACCGCCAGCGGTGCTCAG
>JBEKUQ010000036.1:0-9953 GCA_049514835.1 Verrucomicrobiota bacterium
GAATCGGAAGAGCAAATAACGCGGTTCAACTGGGGGATCAAGTCCCAGCCCTGGCTGATTTTGACCGACCGCCGCCATATCATCCGCGCCGAAGGTTTCCCCATCGGGGAATTGAACGAGAAGCTGAGCGCAATCCGCTGATAAGACGGCGCGCTGCGACGCCCGGACGACGAGCGCGCCGCCCGGCCCGAAGGCCGCGCCGCGCACAAGGCGCTGGCCCGGGCAATGACCGGGCTGGTGCATGGCGCCTCCGCCACCGCCGAGGCGGAGCGGGCGAGCGAAATCCTTTTTGGCGGCGGCCTGGAAGGCATCACGGAGCAGACCTTCAACGAAATCGCCGGCGAAATTCCGGGCCGGGAGATGGCCAGGGGCGCACTCGAAGGCGCGGGCGCGCCGCTGGTGGAACTTCTCGTCCTGGGCGGCCTCAGCCCCTGCAAGGGCCAGGCGCGCAAGGACATCGAGGGCGGCGTCTATGTCAACAATATCCGCGAAGCCAGTCCGCAGCGGCACATCACCGCCGGCGACCTGCATTTCGGCAAACACCTTCTGCTGCGCAAGGGCAAGCGAAACCACGGCGTCCTCACCGCCAAGCCCGCGTAATGCGTCAGCCACGGATGGCAGGGCGGGCAGTCCTCTGCCCGCCGCGCCACGGTAGTGCGACGATAGTTCCTCTGCCAATGCTTCACGGCGGGCAGGGGACTGCCCGCCCTCCCGTTCCCGATCCTTCGATCACTGACCCATTACAGGTCCGCTTGATTTGGACTTGACAGAGATTTCACACGGACAAAACCCCTTTGATTTTCAGCGTGACGGCGCTGGCGCAGGGCGGCTGGCCGGGGAGCTTCACGTTGAGACCCTGCTCGTCCTGGGTCCACTCGATTTTGCCGTCGTAACCGAGGAGCGAAACCTGGGCGACTTTGCGTTCACCCATCAACGGGGATTTGGCGGCAAGGCTCTTGATCACCGCGTTGCGGCTTTCAGGCCAGACCATGATGAAGGCGTAGAGTGTGTCCCCTTTCATGGTGAAACGAATGTCCTCGGAGGTGTAAGGCCGCACGTCGCGCGCGCCGCCAAACTGCCCGCGTTGCTGCGGGCCGGAGACCGACGGCCCTTCGCCGTAAGTTTTCCACGGCCGGGTGCCGTGGATGCCCTCGCTGTTGACGTCCATCCACGCGGTCAATTCCTCCAGGAATTTAAGCTCGTCCGCGTCCGGCATCCCGTGGCCGGGCAGGGGGATGCTAAACTGAAGATTGCCGTTCTTGCTCACGATATCAATGAGCATTTGGGAAACCTGTTTGGCGGTCTTGTATCTGTGCTGCTCAAAAACGCTGCGCTCGTAATGCCAGGAGCCGATGCAGGTGTCGGTTTGCCAGGGCACGGTTTCGCCGCCGCTGGTGACGCCGCGCTCGACGTCCAGCACCAGGGCGCGGCGCTGTTCGGCGTTCAAGCCCTTGCCGGTCAACACCGCCTCCAGTTTGCCGCCGTGGCGCGCGAGGTTCGTGTTGTAAAAATAGGCCGCGATGCGCAGGCCGATGTCGGTCGAGGGATAGATCGGCAAATTCGTGTCGTCGAAATACAAGAGGTCGGGGTGATACTTGTCAATCAGGTCAATGATGCGGTTGAAAAACTTCTCGACATAAGGCTTGGCCAGGGGAGGGTCGCCGGTCTGCGGCCAACCGTAACGGCCAATCTTGTGGTACTGGGCGTAATAGTCCTGCGGATCGAGTCCATGCCACCATTTGCCCCGGCCATCGGCCTTGGTCATCTTCCCGTCGTAAGGCACACCGGCCAGCGGGCCGCTTGGGTCGGATCCTTGCGCCACTTGATACCAGCTCCAGGCGCGATCCCCGTGAGAAGTCACCGCCAGGCGCAGGCCGGCGGCGCGAGCCGCCTTGGCCCAGCCGCCGACGATGTCCTTCTTCGGGCCGATGGCGACGCTGTTCCACGGCTGATATTTCGAATGGAACATGTCAAAGTTGTCGTGGTGGTTGGCCATGGCCGCGAAGTATTTCGCGCCGGCGCGTTTGTAGAGGGAAATCAGGTGCTGGGGATCCCAGTGCTCGGCCTTCCATTCATGGACGACGTCCTTGAAGCCAAACTTGGAGGGATGGCCGTATTTCTGAACATGAAATTTGTAAATGGGACCGTTAAATTGATACATTTTTTGGGCATACCAGTCGCCCATCTCCGGCTGGCATTGCGGCCCCCAGTGGGCCCAGATGCCGAACTTGGCGTCGCGAAACCAGTCGGGCACCTGGTAACCGGCAGAGAGCGATTCCCACGTTGGCTGAAACGGCCCCCGGGCCACGCCAAAACCGGCCGGCGCGAGAATCGGCCTGGGCGGCGGCGGCAAGCCGGCGGCGGCGGGCGCTTCGGGCGCGCCGGTTTTGGTGGCGCATGACGGCAGGAGCGGCAGACCGGCGGCGGCGCCGGCGAAGACCGCGGATTTTTTGATGAATTGACGGCGGGAGAAAGGCGTTTTCATAGGTTTAATCTGAGCGTGGTTGGAGGCTGGACAGAACGCGAGCAAAAAACACGCCATGAGGTGTGCGGGTGTGCGGGTGTGCGGCCCGATCATGAGCGACTTTCGGGGGAGCGCGGTCGTCCCGACCGCATCCGTCGGCGCCTCGCCCTGCCGTTAAGGGCAATCGGCAATCGGCAATCGGCAATCCGCATTGCCCGCTCAACCCCGCTCTAACACTCCTGGGCGACCCGGCGGAAGTGATAGCCCAGAATGGCAAACTCGATGGCGCGCCGGAATTGACGCGGCCGGCGCAGCAGCGTCCCCAGGAAAAACCGCCAGTAGGCCACCCGGCCGCGGTACCAGATTCCCAGCAGCCATAACGATTTCACAAAGGCCATGAAATCCGCGGGCGACAGGCGCAGGGCCGGGGCGGACGTCTTGTGATTTTGCAGGAAGGTGCGCACGCGCTGGTAATAGACCTTTGGCTCGTAGAGCTTCTTCATCAGGTCGCGGTAGCCGGATTGGAGGAATTCGCGGCTGAGCCGGGGTTTGAAGTTCAGCGCCGCGTCGGTGTTGTTGCCGCTGGTTTCTGCCTCCAGCCGGCCCTCGGTCTTCAGGCGGTTGTAGAGGCGGGTTTGCGGCAGGGCGGTCAGCAGGCCCACCATCGCCGTGACCACGCCGGAGCGCTGGATGAACTCGAACTGGCGCTTGAAAATGTCGGTCTTGTCGCTGTCGAAGCCGACGATGAATCCGCCCATGACTTCCAGCCCGCGTTGTTGCAACACCTGCACCGCCTGCACCAGATCGCGCCCGCGATTCTGCAGCTTGCGGCATTCTTCCAGCGCCTCGACCGAGGGCGTTTCAATGCCGACAAACACTTTGGTGAAACCGGCTTCCACCATCAAGGCGCACAATTCCGCGTCGTCCACCAGGTTCACCGAGGCTTCGGTCAAAAACCCCATTTCCGCGCCTGTCCGCCGCCGCCAGGCCACCATTTCGCCCAGCAACTCCCGCGTGCGCCGTTTGTCCCCGATGAAATTGTCATCCACTATAAAAACCATTTCCTTCCAGCCGCGCACGCGCAGGGCCTCCAGCTCGGCGATCAAACGGGCCGGCGGTTTGGTGCGGGGCACCCGGCCGTTCATCACGATGATGTCGCAGAACTCGCAATTGAACGGGCAGCCGCGCGAAAACTGCGCCGGCATCGTCACGTAATGCCGCAGGTCAATCAAATCCCAGCGGGGGACGGGCGTTTGCGCCAGATCCGGCCAGCGCGGCGCTTTGTAGATGCGTTGCAGCCGGTGGTGGCGCAGGTCTTCCACGACCAGCGGCATGATCTCCTCCGCTTCCCCCAGAACAAAATGCGCAATCTCCGGAAACGCCTCGTGTCCGGTGGTGAACAACGGCCCGCCGGCGATGACCGCTTTGCCGTGCTCCCGGCATCGCGCCACGATGTTCCGCACCGAATTTTTATGGATGATCATTGCGCTGATCATCACCCAGTCCGCCCAGCGCAAATCGCCGTCCTTGAGCCGTTTCACGTTCAGGTCCACCAGCCGCAAATCCCACTCCGGGGGCAGCATGGCGGCCACCGTGAGCAAACCCAGCGGCGGGAACGAGGCCCGCTTGGAAACGAATCGCAACACATGCTTGAAACTCCAGAACGTGTCTGGCGTCTGCGGACTGATGAGGAGAATTTTCATCGTGAACCCGGCGTTGCAAAGAGCCGAACCCCGATCCTATACCCCCTGGCCCGCCGCCACAATAGATTTCCAGCACGGCAAAAACATCCTTGATGGCGGGCCGGCAACATCTCCGTGATTGACTCCAAACTCCCTTCGGCATTAAACGATCAATCCTCATGAAGTACACGCGCCGGTTCGTATCGTTGTTGTTCGTGTTGACTCTCGGCGCGAGGTGCATGCGCAATCCGCCGGCCTCATGCGCAGCGCGGCTAGTTACGGCGCGAAACCGGATGGCAAGACGTTGAACACCCAAGCCATCAACTAGGCCATCAGCGCGTGTTCGGCGGCTGGAGTAGGAACCGTCATTTTTCCGGCCGGTGAATATCTGAGCGGTTCCATTGAACTGCGGAAGAACGTCACCTTGCAGTTGGAAGCCGGGGCGGTCATCGTGGCCAGCACGAATCTTGCGGATTACGCTCTGGAACCAGTCCCGGAAGTGCGGCGCCGTCCAGGGCCGGGCTGCTGACCGCCCGGGGTGCCGGCAACCTCGCCATCACCGGCCGTGGGGTTATCGAAGGAAACGGCATGTCCTTCGTGGACCCCGTCAAGCTCAAACTGAGGGAGGAGTTGGACTACGACAAGAAGTACGCCCGGCAGGGGAGGATTTTATGAATCCCAAATATGGCACCGCGGACGGTCCGCTCGAGCCAAAGGAGCGGCCTGACAACATGCTCCGGTTTTTTAACTGCACGAACATCCTGCTCAGCGGCGTGACCCTGTAGAACTCACCGGTCTGGACGGTTCACTTCGTCCAATGCGAACGGGTCAACATCACGGGGGTCGCCATCAACAGTTTCGCCAGCGGGCGGCGCGTTCCCAACGACGATGGCATTGACCTGTCCGACACCCGGTACGTGCATATCAGCGATTGCGATATTCAAAACGGCGACGATTCCATTGTGGTTTTGGGCGGCGAAAAAATCACCGTCGCCAACTGCACCCTTTCCTCGCGCTCGGCCGCCGTCCGCGTTGGCTTTGCCGGAGCGGATATTCGGGACTGCGTCTTCGCCAACTTGGTGATCTTCGACAGCAATCGCGGCTTGGCCGTCAATGTCCAGGGTTCCAATTCCATTGAAAATGTGTTGTTCTCCGACATTGTCATTCAAACGCGCCTCGTCACGGGTCATTGGTGGGGGAAAGGCGAGCCGATTCAAGTTTCCGCCGTCCCGTGGGACCCCAAGATCAAGCAAATCGGCCGCATCAAAAACGTTAGATTTCGCAACATCACCGCCGAAAGCCCCAGCGGCGTTATAGTGTACGGCTGTGAACAGAGCATCATCCAGGACCTTCTTTTCCAGGGCGTCAAGCTCCGGATCAACCGCAGTCCGTTGCAGGAATCCTATGGCGGCAATTTCGATTTGCGAGGCTGTCGCGACGCGGCGACCGCCATATAGTTTTACGTCGCTCCGGAGCCACGTATGTGTCTTCAAGGACATTTCTGCATTCCTCGTGTTGGTAAAGCCACATTCCCTTCAGAAAAATCTCGGCTCCCATCTGGAACACTGGATATGGGAGAAATGAGCGGAATTCTGGCCCCATATTGCCACCCGCCAATTGAATCGTCCCAAATGCCCTTCGACTTCCAATCAAATCCAACCCATGTTGAATCCAGCGTGACGGTTGTATTTCGACGTCTGCGATGAACCCGTCTTTCAACGTCCGACCGGGATTTTCTGGCAGAGTTGCAAAGTGGTCGTACCATTTTTGATAGTCAGATTCCTTCTTCGATTGTGTCTGACGTTTGATAACGTCGATGACTTTCCCCGATAAAAGGCCCTCGCTACTTACTTCATCGTTCATATGGCATATCCTCACACTTTTTTCCCTATTGCGCGATCCGCAAGTTCGATCTTGCGCTTTGGTCATTTGAGATTGACAGCATGAGAGAGCAAGCTTTGATGCTCGCCCTCCCGATGTTTCATTCCTCCACGAAGAGCCTCCATTCAGGAATGCCGTGGGCGTTTCTAATCGTCGCCGACGCCGGCAATTCCTTTGGCGCGCGCGGCGCCCTGAGCAGTTTCAGGCGGCCTCGTGGGGCAGGCGGTTGCCCTTGCGCGCGTTCACGTCCTTGCCGGCCCAAACCAGGTTCTCCCACGCGTTCTTGCCGCCGCGCGAGCGGGGCACGACGTGGTCGAGGCTGCCTTCTTCCAGGCGCAGCACGCGGCCGGTGTACTGGCAGCGGTCGCCGTCGCGCTCGCGAATGGCGCGGGCGCACAGCTTCGGGCGCTTCTTGGGCACCTTGGCGTAGTTCACCGCCACGATCACCGTCGGCACGCGGATCGGGCCGCGCACGGTCCGCACCGCATTGTCCTGCGGACGGATCGGCAGCGTGATCCACTCGTCCCAGCACACGGGCCGGACGTGGTTTTCGCCTTCGATCTCCAGGGCGGTCGCCACGTTCGTCGCCATCATGCAGAAGGCCTCCTGCGGCGTGCGGACGTTGACGGCCTGCCAGTTGCGGTTGAGCACCAGCACCATCGCTTTGTTCAATATGTCGTTCATAAATTTAGTGTTGAGTGGCCGGTGGCCAGTGGTCAGAGCGGCAGTTCACTATCCACTGACCACTAACTACTAACCACTGCACCCAGGTGTTTGTTCTTTGTTGTCTAGCTTTAGCCTTCAGCCTTTAGCGTTTGGCCTTTCACAATTGGCTGCCTCGCCCGGTTTTGCGCCAGGTCCTCCGGTGTCAGAAACCGGCGCGCTCCTGATTACGCCACGAGGCAATGGTCGCCCGGGAAGGTTCTGCCCCTCCGATTTCCGGGTGTAGGCCAGACGTGATGCTATTTCACCACCGGGCGGAAATTGGCTGCCGGGGCTGGATTTGCACCAGCATAAGCGCCTTCAAAGGGCGCTGTCCTACGATTAGACGACCCGGCATTGAAATCGAAAATGTTCAGAGATTGGGTAGGCCTGCGTCGGAACTGGGCGCATCTCGACACCGCTACCGGCGGAGTGCGGCCGTCCCCGGCCGCAGCAAGCCAGGAGTTTTTTGGGTGCGCGGAAAGATCACCGGCGCGCCGTGTTTCTCGCGCTGGTGCGCCCGAGGACGGGCGCACTCCTGTATTATTCTTGTGCCTGACCCTCGTAGCAGTGTCAAGATGCGCCCGTCGGAACTTTGTCTTGACCAAGGGGTTTCTACTGGCGTAATGCAACCATCATGAGTGAGGTCAAATCCATCGCCAAACGACCTTCGTCCGCGGAGAGAGCCATCGGCCTCTGGTTTGTCCTCTTGCTGCTGTATCCGTCCGTCGGCATTGCCGCGATCTATTTTGTGGATGCGCACTTTGGCGCAGGGGCACGCGTCACGGTAGGAATGATTATCTTTGCCGGTTTCTTCGTCTTTTTGCGCTCGCTATACCGCTGGGCGGACAAGATCAGCGCACAGCGCCGCGCTGAGATTCGCGAAACATATCGCGGCATTTACCGGGCAAAGGGGCACCGAGTTCGCAGTGGTCTTGGTTGAAGGAGAATATTCGGGTCGGCGATTACGCTTGGGAACGTCCGCCATGGCGCCGAGATGACCTCATCTATTTGCACGGGTTGCAAGAGCAATGGGGCGTGGTCTGGATGGCAGGATTTCGCCGCGAGGACGTGGAATATCTCATTACCAAGCCGGTCTCCGAATACGATTGGAGGGATTTTGACTACAACGGACCAAAGCCGAGAACTCCCTACCATTGGGGAATGGCCAAGGCGAAGTCGCCTTGCCCATTCGCGGTCAGCACCGAAAATCGCAGGGTTTTCAAGTGGCGTTTTCCGGTTTAAATGGTGGCCCGCCCGGGTAACGCTCCCGGTTCAGCGGGTTAAAAGACCGCTGCATCACTTTAATGCTTGCAGGCCGTTGCGATTGCAGATTGCGGATTTGAAGTCAGGTCCCCGGCTTTCCGAGCCTGCCCTGAATCCGCAATCCGCAATCCGCAATCCGCAATCCGCAATGGGAAAGTGGTGCGCGCGTCCGGTAACGCTTCCGCCTTCGCAGCACGGCTACGGCGGACGAGCCGGAACCCGGCACTGATCTAGTGCGATGCGGGGTATAAGGCCGCCGGCTCTCTTTGAGCTACGCGCGCGAAAGTGGCCGCCTGCAAAGGCTGGCGGAATGCCGTGGATTTGCGCCACACTCCCGTTTCCAGGAGCGCGCTGTTTGGCAAACAGGTTGCTTGCGCACGGCCACCAGGTCCGCTCGTCCGGTTGACATTCCAAAATGGTCGGCGTGGGGAGACTTGCACTCCCAAGGCTGTTCGATCTTGAGTCGAACCGGTCTGCTCTTCCCGATTAACCACACGCCGGCTCGCCAAGCCGTAGCTCGGAGAGCGAAGGTTGGTCGGCGACCCGGGACTTGCACCCGGAAGGCTCGGCGATTTTAAGTCGCCGGGGTCTGCTCTTCCCGCTGAAGCCAGTCGCCGCGAAATGGTGGGCATGAAGGGACTTGCACCCCCAAGGCTGCCAGATTCTGAGTCTGGACCCTCTGCTGTTCGGGTTGAACCACATGCCCATGAAATTGGCACTCCCGGAAGGACTTTCACCCTCATCTCCGACGTTCGAAGCGTCGCGCTCTGCTGATTGAGCTACGGGAGCGGGAATTAAGGCCAAAGGCTGAAGGCCAAAGGCTAAATACTGGACGGGCATTTTAGCCTTTAGCCTTTATACTTCAGCCTTTGAAGTTGTGGGTTGCCGCGGAATTGCACCGCGTTCTCGCCGGTTAAGAGCCGGGACTTCACTGTAAAAGTTTGCAACCCGCACGCGACGCGAAGCCCGCAGGGGAGTCTGCGCGCCGATAGGGCGCAGCTTGCCCGTTGACAAGCGGCCCGGCCCTAATACGATGCGCTCGTGTTGCATGACGTCCGAAACCAATTCTGCTTGACCTGCACACCGTCACAAATGGGTGGCGCGCTAAAAAGCAAATTCCCATTGGATTGCGCCTGCGGGCGTTCCGAGGTTCGCTGTCTGGCGGGAAAGCTGTGGCTATGACGGACTGGATCACTTTCGTGGTAGGTCAATTCATCAGCGGCCGGGTGTTCTTTTACGGGATGGCGCTTTGTTTGCTCGGTTGTTTCCTGAGATCCTTTTTCAAAAAAAACTCGATCCACTCCTTGGCGCGAGTCTCGCTCCTGATCGGCGTCGTGTTGGTCGTTTTATCCGCCGCCCCGTTTTCCCTTTGGGTATATGGAGTGTACTTCGCACTCTTGGCTTGGACGGTGTTCCGGCGCGCCAACGGAGGGGGCCAGGCCAGGAAGCCTGCATATCACTTGCCTCTGCTCTTGTTCCTCGCGCAAAGCTTCCTCATGGTCCGAACGGAAATTCGTTATTCCCTTCCGCCGAAGATCCCGCTGGCCAGGAGCGGCACGCTTTTTGTGGTGGGCGATTCGATCAGCATGGGAGCAGACCCGCCGGGCAAGAATTGGCCCCAATTGCTGGGCGACTCCGCGATGCTCAAGGTGCGGAATTTCTCCTTCGGCGGCGCCAAGGTGGAATCCGCGTTGGACAACGTCCGGCGCATCAATCAAGACGACGCGCTGGTCATACTTGAAATCGGAGGAAACGATCTGCTCGGAGGGACCAGCAACCCTAAATTCCGGGACGACCTGGAGCAAATGATGGTCCTGACCTGCGGTCCGCACCGGATTGTGGCGATGGTTGAGCTCCCCTTGCCGCCGTTTTGCAACCGCTATGGCATGGTGCAACGCGCTGTGGCCAAGGAACACGGCGTGACGCTGATTCCCAAGCGCTTCCTCGCCGACGTAATG
>JBEKUQ010000037.1:0-9750 GCA_049514835.1 Verrucomicrobiota bacterium
GTCTCCCCACGCTGTTCCCTCTCCGCTCCCATCCGATGGGAGGGGAGAGGGTCAGGGTGAGGTGAGGGTTCCTCCGAATCTTAATCCTAATCCTGATCCTAATCTTAATCTCGCCGCTCTCCTCCACACCTTTGTGGAAGAGAGCGGGCCGGGCAGAGGCGGCCGTTTGTTTCCTTTCGGCCCCTGATATGAACGAGGCCAAAACATCTGCCGTCTGGCCGCCCTTTGCGCCGCGCTCTCTCTATTCCTCCACCTATCCGCTGGATGATTTTTACGCCGTGCGCCGCCTCTCCCTGCCGGTCATGGACCGCCTCGAGCCGGACCAGCTCCCGGAGCCGTATCGTTGGCTGCTCGTCCATGACCGCGACATGACTTCGCGGCTGGAGGCCTTTCACAAAAGCAAAATCCATATCCGCGCCCTGGCCCGCAATCACCGCGGCCACGCCTACTTCCGCGAGGTCGTGCTGGAACTGGACGGCTCCCGGCGCCTCGTCGAATTCGGCGCCAGCAAAGTCAACCTCCAATTCTTCCCCGGGGAAGCACAGGCAGAAATCCGCCGCGAGGAGCGCCCGCTCGGCGGCATTTTGCACGATTTCAACATCGCCTTTTCCAGCCGCCCCGGCGCTTTCTTTCGCGTCACGGCCGATTCGTTCATCGCGGGAGCCCTCGGCCTGCCCGGCGCCCCGTTGCTCTTTGGCCGGCGCAACACCCTGCTCGACTCCCGCCGGCGGGCCATGGCCGAGATCGTCGAGGTCTTGCCCCCCTGACCCGGCCCGAAACGGTCTGGCCCTGGCCCAGGAGAAAGATACAAATATGATTGACTGCATCATCATTGGCGGTGGTCCCGCCGGCTCCGCCGCCGGCGCGGTTCTCGCCGAACACGGCCATCGCGTTCTCCTGCTGGAGCGCGCACAATTCCCGCGCTATCACATCGGCGAATCCCTCCTCCCCTTCACCTTCCAGCCCCTGCAACGCCTCGGCTTGATTGGCCGGATGAAATCCTCCGCTTTTGTCAAAAAACACAGCGTCCAATTCGTCTCCCCTTCGGGCCGGGCCAGCCAGCCCTTTTATTTCCACACCCGCTACGACCGCGACACCGTGGCCCAAACCTGGCAGGTCCTCCGTTCCGAGTTCGACCAATTGCTGCTCGACAACGCCCGGGAAAAGGGCGTCCAGGTCAGGGAGCAGACCACCGTCCGGGAGCTGGTCAAGGAAGCCGGGGCGGTCGTCGGCGTGCGCGCCCAAACCGGGGACGGCCCCGTCGCGGAATACCGCGCGCCCATCACCCTGGATTGTTCCGGCAAGGAGTCCTTTGCCGCCGTGCGCAACGACTGGCGCGTGCGCGACCCCTTTCTCAACAAAGTCGCCGTCTGGACTTACTACCAGGGGGCCAAACGCGACGCGGGCCTGGACGCCGGCGCCACCACCGTGGCCTACGTCCCGGAAAAGGGCTGGTTTTGGTACATCCCGCAGCACAACGACCGCGTCAGCGTCGGCGTCGTCGCGGAAGGAAAATACTTGACACGCGGCGGCCTCAAGTCGCCGGAGGAGATTTTTCATCGCGCAGCCGGCGAGAACCGGTGGATTCAGGAGCATCTCGCCTGCGGCCGGCAGACCGGCCCTTATCGTTTGACCAGCGAATACACCCACCACGCCAGACATTGCGCCGCGCCCGGCCTGCTCCTGGCCGGCGACGCCTTTGCCTTTCTCGACCCGGTCTTTTCCTCCGGCGTCATGCTCGCCCTGAAAAGCGGCGTGCTCGCCGGCGACGCCGTCCACCAGGCCCTGGTGGAAAGCGATTTTTCCCCGGAACGCTTCGCTGGCTATGGGCGTTTCCTGCGCGAGGGCGTGGAAAACATGCGCAAGCTCGTCTATGCCTTTTACCATCCCAAATTCAGCTTCCGCCAACTGACCAACCAGCATCCCGAAGCCGCCGGCTGGGTCACCGACTGCCTCAGCGGCGATGTCAACAAAGATTTCACCCCCCTCTGGCAACAAATCGAGGAATTCGTCCCCCTCCCCGCGCCGCTTCCCCTGGGCCAACCCCTGTCAGGGCCCGGCCCCTCCCCCGCCGCCACCCTTTAAAGCGACAAGAGCATTTCAGCATGTGTAGCGTCGAGCCTATGGCTCGACACCGGAGTTTGGTCATATTGGAGGGCCAACCCCCAATCATTAGCGACTTTCTGGGGAGCGCGACCGTCCCGGTTGCAACCGTCGGCGTCTCGCCGACGGAATCTTCCTTCCAAACCGGATCACCTTTTGGATGCAGCCGGGAGCCTGTCGCTAATGATTCGGCCGGAGGGCCAACCTGCGTGAGACGATTTCAATTGAATCAATCCCTGGCGACACAAATCCCCATCCCAAAGGGATAAAATCATCTGGCCCAGGGTTGCGGCTTGCCGCGCCGCAGCGCAACGAAACCGGGGAAACGCGCTACCCTGGGGGCGAATACCTATCCCATCGCCTCTGCCAGTGGCGCAGGCTGGGCAAGAGCTGCCCGCCAATTGAATTCAGTAGTAGAACCAGGGGCTTGTTAAGGTGCGGCAAATCATCTGATTGAAGGGTTTCCACTCCACATGGCCATCCAACGCTCCAAAATAGCAGCCCTCGGGAGTCGTCGTGTTCTTCAGATGTGCGCTGATGTGGCCTTTTGTGACATTATTGTAGGTATAACCGCCGTCAACGTCAATCCAATTATACCCGCTCATGATGCCAAGGACGTCGTTTTGGCCCGTGTTGTTGAGCGTGGCATCGGCGGTTAGGACTCTCTTTGAGGTGGGGCCGACAGGATAAGAAACACCGCTGGAATCCCTTACCGACGTTTCAGATAGTTTGGTGTTTGTGTTCGTCGTGTAGATGCCCCCGTAAGAAGCTGTGCCGAAAAAAGTCTGGGCGTATCCGAGCACCCTGATATTGCCGGGTTCGAAATCCCACAAGTGGTCATCCGTGCCAGGAACCGGGCCGAACCAGTCCACCGGTCCAAATTTCGGCCCGGTGCAAGGGTCATACCAGGTAATTCTTGTCGTGCCGTTGTTCGTCACGATGCCGGACAACGGGTAGGACATGTCCCAGCACCAGGCGCCGCTCGAGCCATCGGGAAGTCTATCCTTGTTCTCGCCCGCGTAAACGGTCAGTGCTATGCACTGCTGTTTTTGGTTGTTGAGACATATCAGTTTGTTGGCGCGTTTCTTGGCCTGGGCCAGTGCGGGGAGGAGCAACGACGCCAAAATGGCGATGATGGCGATCACCACCAGCAGTTCAATCAACGTAAATCCTTGCAAACGGTTTCTAGTTTTCATTTTCATTTTCATCCCCTCCAGCGCTTTCAGCGGCGCTGTCTTCAGTATTCATTGGCTTTACACAAAATCGTACCGGATTGGCCCCTGCCGGTCAATCCCCGTTTCTTGGCGTCATCGTTGCCAAATTTGCGTCGGTCATAGACCGCTACAGGCGCGGACCCAGTGCCACGCGAGCCGCTTTTTCGCAGTTCGGCCCGGCTGGACCCTCTCCCCTTCATTTAGACACGCGATAATGGACTTCCGTTTCCGCCAGCTTAATTCCCTTCTTCATTCTGCATTCTGCCTTTTCCTCCAACTCCCACTTGACAAGAATTAGAACCTATGGTTGAATTCCCAGCGTGTAACATGTGGGCACAGCCAAAATCGCCTCCGGCAGGTCGCAGCCGGCTCGGCCGCAAGGGCGGGCGCCACGGGGCGAAATCCCCGCCGAGCTTCCCGCAGGAGCCGTTCCAATGAAGGTCAATGAAGCCTAATCAAGCCTAATCAAGCCTAATAAAGGCAAATGAAGGTGGAAAAATAAGACAATTCCTGCCGCAAATGAACGCAAAGACCACATAGACAATAACTTATGCTGATTCCTCTTTGCGATCTTTGCCTTCTTTGTGGTCAAATCCTTTTGGTTGCCGTTCCCCATCGCCGCGTCATTCGCCGTTCCTGGCCCAATTCAACCAAATTTAAGTGAATATCACCCAATATCACCAAATCAAACCCATCACACACACACCGCCACAGAAGCATCCTCCTCACCTCTGCGCCCATTGCCGTAAGTTCGCGGTTCGCTTCAATTCATCATTTATAATTTATACTTTATAATTTCTCTCTCCCCCCGTGCCTGAAACCCGTCCCATGCGCATCGTGCAGATCACCCCCGGCGCCGGCAAAATGTATTGCGGCGCCTGCTTGCGCGACAACGCCCTCGTCGCCGAACTGCGCCGCCTCGGCCATTCGGCGACCATGACGCCGCTCTATTTGCCGCTCACTCTCGACGAGCCGGATCAAAGCGCCGGCGCGCCGCTTTTTTACGGTGGCATCAGCGTGTATCTGGAGCAGCACTCCGCCTTGCTCCGCCATGCACCGCAATGGCTGCATCGTTGGCTCGCCGTGCCGGCCTTGTTGAAACTGGCCGCCGGCCCCGCCACCAGCACCCGCCCGGAAAACCTGGGCGCCATCACCCTCTCCATGTTGCGCGGCGAGGCGGGGAACCAGGCCCGCGAACTGGACCAGCTTATTGACTGGCTGCGCGGCGAAAAACCCGCCGTCATCTGTCTCTCCAACGCCCTGCTCCTCGGCCTGGCCCGCCGCCTGCGGTCCGAGTTGCGCGTCCCGGTGATCTGCACCTTGCAGGGCGAGGACTGGTTTCTGGACGCCTTGCCCATCGGTCCGCGCGAAATGGCCTGGCGCACCATGGCCGAGCGCGCCGCCGAGGTGGACCTTTTCATCGCTCCAAGCCGCTATTTCGCGGACCTGATGTGCAAGCGCCTGCAACTTCCCCCTGCCCGCGTGCGCGTCGTCTTCAACGGCATCAACCTCCAGGGCTTTTCCGTGGATCCGCCATCCGCCATCCGCGATCCTTCCTGCCCTCGCCCGCGGGAGCGGGAGAGGGTGGCGAAGCCGGGTGAGGGCGCGCAGGCTCGCGCTCTAAATTCCCAATCCCCAATCCGCAATCCGCAATCCGCAATCCCCAATCCCCCTTTCCCCACCCTCGGCTACTTCGCCCGCATGTCGCGCGAAAAAGGCCTGGAAAAATTGGTGGACGCCTTCCTGCTTCTCAAAAAGCGCGATCGTGTCAAAAACTTGAAACTCCGCGTCGGCGGCAGTTGCGGCCCGGCCGACCAGGTGGTCGTGACCGAATTGCGCAAGCGGCTGGAGGACGCCGGGGTGGCCGGCGACGTTGATTTTGTTCCCAATCCGTCCCGCGCCGCAAAGCTGGATTTTCTCCGCACCCTCTCCGTTTTTTCCGTGCCGGCCGCTTACGGCGAGGCCTTCGGCCTCTACCTCATCGAGAGCCTGGCCGCGGGCGTGCCGGTCGTCCAGCCGGCCCACGCCGCCTTTCCGGAAATCCTTCAAGCCACCGGGGGCGGCCTCCTCTGCGACGCCCACGACCTGACCGCCCTGGCCGACGCGCTGGAATCCTTGCTCCTGGACCCCGCCCGCGCCCGCGCCTTGGGAGAATGCGGCCGCCAGGCCGTGGCCGAACAATTCAGCGCCGCCGCCATGGCCCGCCAGGTGGCCGCTCTGTGCGCCGAGGCCATCGCCTCATTTTCCCTCTCGTCAATCCACGCCGCCTGACTACCATTCCTCCATGCCTTACGAATTCAAAACCATCCGCCGCGTCGAATTCTCCGAAACCGACATGGCCGGCATCATGCATTTCTCCAATTATTTCCGCTTCATGGAATCCGCCGAGCACGCCTTCTTCCGTTCGCTCGGACTGTCCATCTTCCGCTCCGGCGACCCGCCCGTGAGCTGGCCGCGCGTCCATGCGGCCTGCGATTACAAAATGCCGCTCCATTTCGAGGACGAGGTGGAAATTCACCTCCTCGTCGCCGAAAAAAAGGCCAAGGCCCTGACTTACGCCTTCAAGTTCCGCAAACTCAACGCCGCGCCCCCGGTGCTGGTCGCGCGCGGCGCCTTGACCGTCGTCTGCGTCAGCCATCACCCGGACGGCCGCATGACCGCCTGCCCCATGCCCCGCCTCTTCGCCGAAAAAATCCAGACCGCCCCGGCCGAATTGCTCGACTGATTGAATCCGCCATGCAATCCATCAAATCCATCGCCCTGTGCGCCGCCATGCTGGCCGGTCTGGCCGCCTGCACCTCCTCCGCGCCCGACCCGGGAACGGAGGGCGACGGCGATTTCTCCATCGGCCCCGACTACACCAACGCGCCGGAATTGACCGTCCGCCCCGGCGCGCCCAAGGGCGCGGTCCATGAATTCACCATGAACTCGGCCGACAGCAAAATTTATCCCGGCATCAAACCCGCCACCAACGCCGCCTTCCTGCCCCGCGACCCCTTTGGCAACCGCCTGGCCCTGCCGGCCGTGGGCAGCACCACCCACGCCGCCTACACGCGGCGCGTCTGGGTCTATGTTCCCGCCCAATACAGGGCCGGCACCGCCGCGCCGTTCCTCGTCGTGCAGGACGGCGGCAGCTACCGGGGGCGCCTCGTTCCAATACTTGACAACATGATCGCCGCCCGCCGCCTCCCCGCCCTGGTCGCCATTATGATTGACTCCGGCGGCGGCGACGCCCAGGGCAGCCAGCGCGGCCTGGAATACGACACCCTCTCCGGCCGATACGCCGAGTTCATCGAACAGGAAGTCCTGCCCCGGATTTCCCGCGATTACCGGATCACCTTCACCAAGAACCCCGACGCCCGGGCCGCGATGGGCGGAAGCTCCGGCGGCGCGGCCGCCTTCACCATGGGCTGGTTCCACCCCGAGCTTTACCATCGCATCCTCGCCTATTCGGGCACCTTCGTGAACCAGCAATCGCCGCGCAACCCGGAATTCCCTCACGGCGCGTGGGAATACCACGACCACCTCATCGCGCAGAGCGCCCGCAAACCGTTGCGGATATGGATGCAAGTCGGCGAAAACGACAACCAATCCAAGGACCCCGAATCCACCTTTCACAACTGGGTGCTGGCCAACCAGCGCATGGCCGCCGCCTTGCAGGCCAGGGGTTATCATTGCCAGTTCCTCTTCTGCAAGGGCGCGGGCCACGTGGACGGCAGGGCCGTCGCCCAAACCCTGCCCGGCGCCCTCGCCTGGCTCTGGCGCGGCTGCCCGGTGGATTGAGGCGAGGAATTAACTATATTTGACTGTAAACCAACGACCGGGACGACGGCATTGCTGCAACTGCCTCTCCGGCTTGGTTGCCTCGGCCCATTCAAGAAATTCACTCCCGCCTCTACGGACCCCGCGGCTTGAGCTGCTCCTGCAAGTTCCGCGCCTCGCCGGAAATCCCGTCGAATTCCTTGTAGGCCAGGTTGTAGTCGTCCGCCTGTCCGGCGTCCTTGAAAAAAATGTCGTGCGTGGCGGGACGATATTCCCAATGGCCCCACGTCCGGTCCAGCAACTGCACCGCGCGCAACAGCGCCTCTCCCTCGCGCACCTGGGCGCGCCGCAGGGCGATGAGCGTGGGATTGACCGCCGCCAGCGCGTCAACAAATTTTTGCAGGCCCGCGGCGCGCGCCTCGGGCGAAAGCTTGTGCCGGAGCAGTTCCCGCCGGTAAATCTCCGGCATCTTTTCGGTGAACTCGCCCAGGTCCTGACAGGCCCCGATCCACCGGCGCGCCGCCTCCTCGCGCCCGCGCAAGTCCGCCTGCGTCTTCACCAGCCCCATGTCCAGCACCGGCGGATTGGTCAGGGCCTTCCACGCCGCATCGCATCTCTTTTGCAACTCCTGGAAGTCGAGGGTGAAATTCTCGTTCGCGTTGTCCATCAGCGCCTTCTCCAGCGCCGCGCCCCCTCCCACGCGTGCGGTCAACTGCTCAACCTCCAAGTCGGCCTGTCTTTCCCGTTCCGCCGCCGTTCGTTGCGCGTCGCGAATCAAAAAGCCCGTCAGCCACAACATGAAACCCAGCAACACGCCGTTGAGCACTACCCCGCTCAACCCGCGGCCCAGGATGCCGCGGCGGCCTTCCGCCTTCATCCGGCGCAGTCCGGCCATGCCCGCCCACAATCCGCCCGCGAAAATGCCGTTGCAAATCCCCACCACCGCGAACATCAGAACCGGATGCCCGGCCGCTTTGGTCGCTCCCGCCGTCACCGCCAGAATAAAAACCGACGTCCCGCCAAACGGACACCAAAAACTCGCCTTGGCCGCCCGCAATCCAGTCATTTCCCCTCCACGCGCAAGGCCAGTTTGGCCCGGATGTCATCCGACGCCGCTCCCACCAAAATCTCATAATCCCCCGCCTCCACCACATACTGTTTCCGGGCGGTGTCCCAGTAACGAAGTCCCTGCACCGGCACCGCGATCTCCACGTGCGCCGTTTGTTTGGCCGCCACCGCCACCCGCTGAAATCCGCACAAGGCCTCCCGCGGCTGGGGCGCCGCGGATTTGACATGGCGGAAATAAACCTGCGCCACTTCCTCGCCATCCCGCGCGCCGGTGTTGGCCACCTCCAGCTTCACGTGCAGCGTATCATTCGTCTTGACTTGCGCCTGGTCGAGCTGGGCGCCGTCGTACCGGAACTGCGTGTAGCTCAAGCCGTGCCCGAAGGCGAACAGGGCCTTGCCGGTGAAATAGCGATAAGTGCGGCCGCTCATGGAATAATCGGAGAAGGACGGCAGGTCCGTCGTCGCGCGGTAAAACGTCACCGGTAGCCTGCCGGACGGGTTGACCTCGCCAAACAAAACCTCCGCCACCGCCCGCCCCCCTTCCTGGCCCGGATACCACGCCTGGACAATCGCCCCAACATGCTCCGCCTCCCACGGCATCGCCATCGCACCCCCGCTGCAATTGACAAACACCAGCGGCTTGCCCGTCGCCTGCAACGCCTTCAGAAACTCCGTCTGCACCGCCGGCAATTCGATGCGCGTGCGGTCGCCGTGGCTGAAGCCGTCGAACGGCGTGTTAAAAAACTCCCGCTCCAAATCGGCGCAGATGCCGCCCACGTAAATAATGGCGTCCGCCGCTTGCGCCTGCTCCAGCCCCTTGAGCCGCAAGGCGTCAAGAGCCGCCTGATACGCCGCCTGGTTTTCAACGCCCAACCGGATGGCCAGCGGGCAGCCGGGCGACGTCAGCACCTCCGCGTTGCTCCCCAGCAGCGCCGCGATGCCGGCGGCGAAAGTCACCGGATGCGATGGTTCTCCCTCGTAATTGCCCAGCAGCGTGTTGGTGTAGTTGCCGTTGAATCCCACCACCGCGATCTTGTGAATCTTGCCCCGATCCAGCGGCAGCAACCCGTCGTTCTTCAACAACACCACCGACTCCCGCGCCATGCGCAGCGCCAGCGCGTCGTTGCCCGGCGTGTCGTAATCCTTCGCCCCAATTTTGCCGTAAGGCACCATCCCCGGCGGATCAAACAGCCCCAGCCGGAACCGCGCCTCCAGCATCCGCCCCAGCGCCGTGTCCAGTTCGCTTTCCTTGAGCAGATTGTCCCTCACCGCTTCCGCCAGTTGCCGGTACTCCGTTCCGCAACACAAATCGCACCCCGTCCGCACCGCCGTCGCCGCCGCCGCCTCGATCGTCGGCGAAAAACCGTGGCCGAAGAAAAAGTCCTGGATCGCCCCGCAATCCGACACCACGTGCCCCTTGAAACCCCACTCCCCGCGCAGCAGATGGCTCAGGAGCAGCGGACTGGCGCAACAAGGCGTGCCATAAATGTCGTTGTAAGCTCCCATCACCGCGCCAACGTGGCCCTCCTTCACCGCCGCTTCAAACTGCGGCAAATAGACTTCGTAAAAATCCCGCTCCGACGGCTGCGCGTTGAAAGTGTGG
>JBEKUQ010000038.1:0-9643 GCA_049514835.1 Verrucomicrobiota bacterium
AAGGGAGCGGAGAGGGAACAAGAGAAGGACACGAGTTGTTCCACGGAGGTTTGTCATGCAGCGGCCGGCTCATGGGCGGGGCGGAGAGGCAGTGAGGGCCGGCTCCTTTTTTGACGCCGGCCACAACAGCAGCAGGTTGGCCGCGATGACCAGACCGCCGCCGAGGAGCAAATGCGCTCCAATGGCTTCATTGGGATATTTGACCGCGGCCAGCCGGGAAAGCCACGCCGGCATGAACAGCGCAAAGACGCTGGTGAAGAGCGGCTCGAAGGCATAGATCAGGCTGGCCTGAGCGGCCGAAATCTGTTGCTGCCACGAGTTCATCATGATGTAGGGAACCAGCGTGCAAACCAGGGCCAGAAAAAGCGTCAGGCCCGCCGCCGCCCCGGAATGGCCAACCGCCGCCCACTCCCGCAGTCCGCTCCCGGTGAAAACGGCCACCGGCAACACCAGCAACGCCACCACGACAAACATGACCAGCGTCACCGGCACGGCGCGGTTGGCCGCAAAGACGGGACGATTCAGCCAGAGGATTTGCCCGGCGAAAAGGAGCGAGCCAACCAGCGTTTCCGCCTCCCCGCGTCCGAGGCGAAGGTCGGAGGGGTGGAGATCGGCCAGCACCGCCACCCCGCCCAGGACCATCGCGCAACTTAAGGCGAGGGTTTTTGTCGGCCACTCGCGCCGCCGCCATGCCACCATCACTGGAACCCAGACGCAGTAGCACTGCGTCAAGAATGCGGAAGTGGAGGCGGCGATGTGGATGACCCCGTCATTTTGCAAGAGGATGCCGGTCCCGCCAAAAAAGCCCAACCCCGCCCCCTGCCATAGTTCCAGCCGGGTGAAGCTGGCGAAATGGCGTCCGCGCCAAATCGCCAGAACCAGCGCGGCCAAGGCAAACCGCGCCACCACCGAGACCGCCGCCAAAAAAAGGCTGTTGACGCGCGGAACCAGGTCCGTCTGATGCAACCCCAGCGCCCGCATCACCAGGAAGCTGGAGGCCCAAAGAAAGGTGGCCGCGGTCAGGATCAGGACCGCCTTGGCGGCATGAGGGTGAATTTCACTTTCTTGGCTAGCCATTTCTGAATCCTAATCCTAACCCTAATCCAAAAACAGGAGGGAGATTAGGATTAAGATTGCGAGCTCTGCAAAACGCCTGTAGCGGCGGTCTGTGACCGCCGCCATGCCGTTATTTCCCCTGGTTTGCGGCGGTCATAGACCGCCGCTACAATCGTGGAAGCGCGTTTTGCAGAGGTCTCTATCCGTGCCATCCGTACCACTATAAGAAAAAATCGCGCTTTTCCGGCAAGATTCCAGGTCATCCAATTTGCCAGAAAAAACAGGAAGTCAGAGGAATGGTTGTCAGGGGAATGGAAGAAGGCGTTCTAAGGATGATTCCCCTGACAATCATTCCCCTGACTTCTCTCCTGCTCTCTTTTAACGCAAAGCCGCAAAGGTTGGGAGGAAAAGCTTTACGAAAATGCGCGGGCGATCGAACGGACCTCTGGAGGCCGCACGGTCGAACAGCAACTACATTACAATACCACGAACAGACCCCTTTGCAGCCAAGTAGTGGTCGGGGTTCAGTTGCTTAACCGCGGCCCCAATTGGCAAATCACAGACAACGCAGGAAGTCCGCCGTCATTGAGGCCCACACCGCGCTCAGTGGTGAATCAACGGGCGGGATTTCCAATACGGTTTCGACCACTTCCCTGGTCCCAAGAGGCCTCTCCTCTTGATCGATCCAGGCATAGGCTGTCTTCGCCTTTGGGTGCCCGGACAGGCTGAAGACCTCCACCTTGCTATCCCAGATAGTTTGGTCACGAAAGACATCCTGCACGGGCAGGGATTCAACCCATGAGGATTCGCAGCCGTGACGGTCTAAAATCGCGTTTTGCAGCTTTTCGATGTATTCTCTTTTCGCCACAGTTTTGACCGGATGATCTTCTCCATTCCGCCGATTTAAGGTGCGGCAAACAACTAATCATCTGCCATCTCGGACCAATCACCCGGAAGCAAACGCCCCCGAATCTTCCAGAGGGCGCAACGGTTCTTCTGGCATTTGGCCCGCCAGTTGGTGGATTGCTGGAATAGCTGCTTGGTGTTAAGGATACGTTCTTGCATCAAACTCAATGTTCTTACCACGGTTTAAGTGGGACGAATATATGACGATGCCAGAGGAACCGCTATACGGAGTTTACCCCATGCAGAACGGCATAAATCCTGTTTCACTGCTTCCGGAGCCCCAACGATGTTTGATGGCGACTGGCCTTTAAATCAGGGAGAAGCCACCCAGAAAAGTGCCTGGTCGTGTCGTCGTTGCCCAGGAATGCGCCCCGGCTCCCTCGCAACATGGAATCATATATGATGAAGAATCACTTTGACTGGTGGTCGAGACGCCGGAGCTGAACCTGGCGGAAGGGATGCGGTGGCTTTTGAGCACCTCCTCCAACCGCTTGGGCACGGGGACCCGGGGCACATTGAGCGAAACTCCGCAAAGAAAAGGGGGCCGATGGATGAGCAATATCGTGCAAATATATGGTTTGACCCCTTTGCTACATCTCCCCGTATTCCGCTGAAATCGTCGAGGAACCCGAAGAGTTTTGTCTCACCCCCGGAATCGCCGGTCAGCCGGATACGGTCTTGCGGCTTTAGGCTGATTTGGTATCGTGCGCCAGCATTGCGTAAGTGGCCATGAGCGATACCACGCCCGAAGATCAACTCGTCTGGATTTGCCGGGCACGGCAAGAGCCGCCCGGGTTAGACAAGCCACGCTCATGAATGTGAAACTGACCGCGATCAAGCATTCGTTCTTTCTGCATCGCTGGTGGAAGCAATGGCTGCGACGCCAGATGGATCATCACGGCGCTTTTCTGCGTTTCCCGCCGTACGCGGCGAAGTTGCATGAACTGGCGACACACTCGCGCGACCCGGTGCGCCTCACCACCATGGCGCTGGCTCTCCACACGATACTTAAATTGAACATCCCCGGCAGCCTGGCTGAAGCGGGCGTGTTCCGCGGTGACTTGAGCCGGGTGTTGCGCCAGCTTGCGCCGGAGCGGAGGCTTTACCTGTTCGACACGTTTGCAGGTTTTCCCGCTCAGGACCAGGAGGCGTCGGATGGACGGTTCAAGGACACCAGCGTCGAGCAAGTGAAGGCGAAGGTGGGTGATTTGACGAACGTGGTCTTCCGCGTCGGCTGCTTCCCGGAGACGGCGGCGGGGCTGGAGGAAGAACGTTTTGCCTTCGTCATGCTGGACCTGGACAAATACGCATCCACCCTGGCCGGCCTGGAGTTTTTTTATCCGCGCCTCAGTCCGGGCGGCTATGTGATGATTCACGACTACAATTCACCAGAGTCCGGCTATGGAGTGTCCAAGGCGGTGGACCAGTTCCTCGCGGACAAACCGGAACAAATCATAGCGGTGGCGGATCCGGGCGGTTCGGTGCTTTTTCGCAAGATGCATCCGGGGTGAGGCTCCGCAAGTTTCAGGGCCGCCGCCGGCGGACTATTGCCTCGAATGTAGCGCGAGCGAGGTCTTGCGGCTTTACGCTGATTTGTTATCGTGCCCCCTGCCTTGAACAATTGGCCATGAGCGATACCACGCCCGAAGATCAACTCGTCTGGAGCTATTTCGGGCGCAAGACCGCCGGCTTTTTCGTGGACGTTGGCGCCAATCATCCGTCGCTCCTTTCGCAAACCTGGCTGCTGGAACAGAACGGCTGGCGGGGCATCCTCATCGAACCGCAGGCCCATCTCTGCGCCCTCTTGCGCCAGGAACGCAAAAACTCGATCGTCTGCCAGGCGGCCTGCAGCTCGCCGGAAAAGGCCGGCGAAATGCTCCTCCACGTCCCCGCCGGCGGCGGCGGCTTCGCCACCCTGGAGAAAAACGTGGACGACCTGGAGCTGCAATACGACCACAGCGAAAAAGTCAGCGTCGTGACTCTGGACTCGATCCTGGCCCAGGCCGGCCATCCGCAAATTGATTTGCTCTCGGTGGACGTGGAAGGGACGGAGTTGGACGTCTTGCGCGGCCTGAATTTTGGCCGCTATCGCCCGAAGCTCATTTTGCTGGAGGACAAGGTCCAGTCTCTGCGCAAGCACCGCTTCCTGGCGGCGCGGGGTTACAAGCTGGTCAAAAGGACCGGTTTGAACAACTGGTACATCCCGGCCGAACACCCCTTCGCCAACGCCACCCTGGCGGAGCGCTATGAGCTTTTTCGCAAAATGTACCTGGGCCTGCCCTTCCGCAAATTCCACCGCCTCCGCCTGGCCCTGCGCCGGAAACGCCCATGATCATTCGCCTCGATTTCTGCGATTTTTGGCCGGGCTTTCCCAAGACCGATAATTTCTTTTATCATGTGCTGCGCGAGCGGTTTGAGGTCCGCATTTGCGACCGCCCCGACTACTTGATCTTCAAGGAAATCGGCCAACACCTGCACCGGGTGCATAATTGCGTGAAAATCCATTTCTGCTCGGAGAATGCCGCGCCGGATTTCAATCTTTGCGATTACGCCCTGACCTGTCGTGAAAGCAATGATCCGCGCCATCTGCGCCTGCCCTACTACGTGCTGAACGATCCTTCGCCTCTGCTGAAGGACCACGACGACTTGGCGCAAATCCTGGCGTCGAAAACCAGGTTTTGCGCCTTTTTGGCCGGGTACGCCAATAAAAAAACCCGCGTCCGCAACGACTTTTTTCACAAGCTTTCGCGTTACAAGAAAGTGGATTCTGCCGGAGGGGCGTTCAACAACATGGGGTTTCGCGTGCCGCCTGGGACCCAGGCCAAGCTGGAGTTTCTGCGGCCCTATAAATTCGATCTCGCCTTCGAAAACGATTCCGCCCCGGGGTGGACGACCGAAAGAATCTTCGACGCGATGCGCGTCCGGGCCCTGCCGATTTACTGGGGCAACCCCTGGGTGGGGCGGGAATTCAATTCCAGCAGCTTTCTCAATTATTTTGATTTCCCCAGCGAAGAAGCCCTCATCGAAAAAATCATCGAACTGGACCAGGACGACGCCAAGTACATGGAATATATGCGCCAGCCCTATTTTCCCCACAACCATCCGAATGAGTTTTTCGGCCACGAACGGCTGTTGAAATTCTTTGAAAAAATCTTCACCACTCCCATCACCCCCGTCTCCGCCCGGCGCTGCGCGCTGCAAATTGGCCGCTGGATCCCGGTGCTGAAGAACCGGCCCAATCAGTGATCTTTCGCCGCCTCGTCCGCCAAAACCCGGTCGGTGAGTTGCCGGATCTTTCGCCGCGCCCGGCTGCGCGCCGCTCGCGCCCGCCAGGCAGCCGGTTGCAGGAGCCAGGGCGTTTTGGCCTGCCGCAGCCGGTCCAGTTCCTCCTGCGCCAGCACGGCTTCGTTCAGCGCCGGCTCCAGTTGGGCCCACTGCGCCGCCTGCAATATCTCCCGCGCCGCCGCGTTGCGCCCGCGCTGCTCCGCCACGACCTGCTGCGCCAGGCGGAACAATTTCAGACCCAGCGAGTCTATTTGATAGCCCGCCGTCGCGTAACTCTTGGGGTGCTCGCGAAAGGTGGAGAAACGCCGCGGCGTCACCGCCGTTCTCAGGTCAAATACATTCTGCACGCCCCACGCGCCGTCCCCGGCCATGCCGTAGTCCAGGGGAAAGGGCCGTTCCTGCAAAAAATCCGTCCGGTAAAGATTGCTCGCCGAACTGCCCGTCAGCGCGCACCACAAGTTGGTGACCGTGAACAAAAACTGTTCCGCCCTGGAAAGCGCCTGCGGCTTCTCCATCTTGCGCCCATCCAGGATTTCATCAATCAACCACCGGCTGTCCGGCAGGGCCTGCCCGGCCGGGTTGATGAAGCGCGGCTTGCTGATCACTAGGTCGCTCGCGAACTCCTCCGCCACCTGCCGCAGATGCTCCAGGCCCCCGCGCGTGATCGAGTCGCCCACCGTCGCGATATAGACGTACTTCGCCCTGACGTTCCGTACCCCGAAATTCCACGACTGATATAAACCCGGCGGATGCCGCAAATAAGTCGTGCGCGGGTGGCGGAGACCCGCTCTGAGCATCTCCACCGTGCCGTCTTGCGAATCGCTGTCCACCACCACCACTTCCTCCGCCAGGTCAATCCACGGCAGGAGCGAGGCGATATGTTCCGCCAGCAACCCCGCGCTGTTGCGGGTCGGAATCAAGACCCCGATGGAGGCGGCACTCATGTTTTCCCTTGAATTGGACGGTCTTTGGATGACAATTCTTGATCGTTTGAAAACATCGCCCGTTTCACTCTCCATCATCATTCCCAATTACAACCACGCGGCCTTTCTTCCCCAATGCCTGGACTCCGTTCTCGGCCAGTCCTCCCCGCCCGACGCCGTTTGCGTGATGGATGATGCTTCCACCGACAACAGTATCGAGGTCATCCGTTCCTATGTCGAGCGGTTTCCCCGCCTTCAACTCGCGCAACAATCACGGAACTGCGGCGTCTTCGCCAACATCAACCAATTCCTGCCGCGCGTCCAGGGCACGCATGTTTTCGTCCTCGGCGCGGATGATTTCCTGCTGCCCGGCTCCGTCGAGATGGTCCGCGCCATGCTCTCCGAGCACCCCCAGGCCGGATTTTGTCTGACCGACACCGTGGAAGTCTTTCCCGACCAATCCCAGCGGCCTTTGCGTTACAACCTCTCACCGGGCCCTGCCTTCTTCTCCCCGGCCCAGGCCCCCGCTGTCATCCGCGGCCGGCCCCTGATTGGCCAATGTTTTTTTCACCTGGGCGGATTGCGCCAAATCGGCGGGTTCCCCGAAAGCGTTCGCTGGCACGCCGACCATTTCGTCTGCGCCGTTTTGGCGTTGCGCCAGGGCTTTTGTTACCTGCCCAGTCCCGGCGCGGCCTTTCGCCACCAACCGGCCTCCTATTCCGCGCAGGGCATGGGCGGTGATCGCCAGCGTGAAGTCATGCTTAATTTTCTCGACGGCCTGTGCCGGCCGGAATTCGCCGATGTCAAAGCCGGCTTGCGCGACAGCCAGGTGCTGTCCATCTTCGATCGCGGACTCCTTTCCGCTCTGTGGCGAAACCCGGAGCATCGTTACTTTCTGACCTCCTCCTTGCTGGGGAGGATCGTGTGCCGTCGCGTCCGCCGCGTGTTCCGCCATCCCATCCCCGGCCCGGTTAAAAAGTGGTTTCGCGGCCGGTTCGGGGGATAAGAAGTGGGATTAAGAGTAAGATTAGGATTAAGATTAAGAAGACCCCTCACCTCACCCTGACCCTCTCCCCTCCCATCCGCCTTCGCCAAGGCTTCCGCCGTCGCCAGGCTTTGGCGAGACAAGACGGCGGGACAAGTCGGATGGGAGCGGAGAGGGGACAGCCGGCGGACGCGATTGGTTCCACGGAAGTTTGCCGAGCAACGGCAGGTTCAGGGGAACAATGCGCGAAGTTGCCTTCCGGGAAAGGTCTTCCTGACCCGCCAACCCTAGTCAGGCCCCGTTGCCCGAAGCCTCGTTCTGGCGGGATAGATGCCATTTGACCCGGGTCATCACCTCCGCCGCTGCTTCGTGGATGGCGGCCAGCGTCCCGGCCTCGAGTTCCGCCGCGCCCGCCCCCGGCCCGCCGCGCGCGGCGACCTCGTTGCCGTTGACCTTCCCGCGCTCCTCCTCCCGCCGCATATTGTCAAACTGCATGTTCGACACCGCCCGCCGCACCATGCCATCCTGGTGTTCCACCCCCAGCCAGTCCAGCATCCCGTTCAACACCGGCCCCGTCTGGTCAAACAGCTTTTCATAGGACACAAAATACACTTCCGCCCCGTCCTCGGCCGCGCGCGCGTAGCTGGCGGCGTTGGCCACCCAATCCCGCACCCGGGCGCGGCAGAACGAATCCATCCCCTGGCGGACTTTGTGTTTGAGGTTTTCCTCGCGCAGATGATACCGGTAAAAGGAAATCAGCGCGTCTTCCGGGGACCGGATAATGTAAACATGCCGGCATCGCCGCAACTCCGCGGGGGGAATCCGCTTCTTCAACCGGTCAAATCCCTCGTGCGTCTTGACGAACACTCCCGGCGTGATCCCCCGTTCAACTTCAGAAACCAAGTTGCAATAAATGTCGGGAATGACCCTGTCCGGATGGACCGGCAAAACCGTGCCCGTCGCCCGGCCGGCCCGTTGCAGGAAAATGTCACTCAACAAAAAGCGCACCCAGGTGTTGCCGGAACGCGGGAACGAACTGATGAAAAACACCTTGCCGCCGCCGGCCAGCGCCCGGTTGACTTCCGCGTAATTGCGCTCCTCCCAGGTCGCCGTTTCCAGTGTGTTTCGGCGAAGAAAGCACCGGCTGACCATGTCCCCAAGTCGAGCCAGTGTGTTGGCGGCCGTGTTTTCTGTCATAATCTCTGATTTCTCTCGCTTGCGTCGGTCCTCTTGGCCGGGTCTGGCTCCAGCCATGACACAACCTTCCATGTTAAGGAGCTTCACCCGCGTGTAGGATTTTAGCCTACAGAGCAGCAGGTGTTTCCCCTGCATCCATTGGGTACGCTGCCATCGGCTTCCCTTAATGTCAATCCAGTCCCGCCTCCTGTCAATCGCCCAAGTGCAGGCCCGATTCCACTGGGCGCATCTCGACACTGCTACGAGGGTCAGGCACGAGAATAATACAGGAGTGCGCCCGTCCTCGGGCGCAGCAGCGCGAGAAACTCGTCGCGCCGGTGATCTTTCCGCGCACCCAAAAAACTCCTGGCTTGCTGCGGCCGGGGACGGCCGCACTCCGCCGGTAGCAGTGTCAAGATGCGCCCGATTCCACTTGGCTTGCCAGCCCATTCCCGCGATACTTGCCCCATGCGCCCGTCGGTCCCGCGCCAATTTCACACTCTGGAACCGTTTCTGGATTTATTCAAAACGGGCGTGCCCATCTTGATGTACCACAAGATCGGGCCGCGCCCGCGCCGTGTCCGGCTCCGGGGGCTTTACGTGCGCCCCGAGGTCCTGGCCCGGCAACTGGATGAATTCCAACGGGCCGGCTTCACCGCTTGCCCGCCGGCCGAGGCCAATGCCGGCGTCCGATCCGGCGCCGGCGCGGCGCGGCGTTTCGTCCTGACCTTCGACGACGGTTTCCGCAACGTCTTCCAAAACGCGCTGGAACCGCTCGCCCAAAAAAAATTTCACGCCATTGAATTCCTCGTGGTCAATTGCATCGGCAAACTCAACGAATGGGATCTGCGCGACGGCGAAGCCCCCGAGCCGCTGATGGACGCGGCGCAGGTGCGGGAGTGGTTGCGCGCGGGCCATCGCATCGGCTCCCATTCCCTGAGCCACCCGCGGCTGACGCGCCTGAGCCTGCGCGACGCCTTGGAGGAGATTGCGGGGAGCAAGAAAAAACTGGAGGACACCTTTGGCGTGGCGGTGGAGGATTTTTCCTATCCCTTTGGCGATTGGAACGAAGCGGTGCGGGACCTGGTCATGGAGGCGGGCTATCGCACCGCCTGCACGACCGATTACGGCGTCAATTCGCCGGCCACCTCGCCGCTGGTGTTGCGCCGCATCGCCGTGCGACATCCCACGCGCAGCCTCAAGACACTCCGGGCGCGGCTCCTGGGATAGGCGCATCTCATTCTGGTCGAGGCTCCGGCGCGGCTGGAAGCCGCGCGAACCGGCAGGCAAGATGCCTGCCCTACGGGCGCGG
>JBEKUQ010000039.1:0-9488 GCA_049514835.1 Verrucomicrobiota bacterium
CCAACGGATTCGGGAACGCGAGGTTTAACAATCCAGGCCGCGCGGCTGGAAGCCGCGCGAACCGGCAGGCAAGATGCCTGCCCTACCAACTCATTGCGACGGCGGCCGGGAACGGCGCTCAGGGGACTGAGCGCCCTGCCTTCCAGTCTGCCTTCCTGTCTATGGCATGAGGACGACGCGGTAGAAGTTTTGGGCGCCAACGGCAGGGACGGTGAACATGGTGTCGGCACCAATGGCCATGACGGGACTGCCGACGTTGACCCAGGTGCCGCCAGCACCGCCAAGCGCGCCGATGGATTGCAGTTGGTAGGATCGCCCAACCAGGGAACCGATGTGAAGGGTGATGTTGCCACCGCCGCCGCCACCGCCGCCCGTCACGCCGACGGAGGTGAGGTCTGGCGCCAAGGCGGTATCCAAAGGGAGGAGGATGTAGTCAGTGGCCCCAAGCAGGCCGTCGGGATTTCTCAAGGGGACAATGAAGACGGCGTATTGCGCGCCGGGGGGCAAGGTCGGCGCGCCGGCGACGGCCGCCCAGTCTCCGGGGTTGAGGGGCTTCTGAGGGCCAGCCAGTGTCATAACCTTCATGGGGGAGCGCTGGCCGGTGGGAGTGAGTTGATCCAGCCCCGGCGGAGTGGAGTAGAGTTCCAGGGTGAGGTTGGTGGCGAGAACGGGTTCGGGGAAGAAATTATTGTGGATCAAGGTCTGGGTGCCCAGGAAGTGGAAACTGACCTGGAGGGCGGGGCCGACGATGTTGGTGCCGAGGAGCCAGTTCATGGAGATGGGGGCGGGCAGAACGGTGCCGGGGGTCTCGAAGCCGATGTGGTTGGTGGCGCCAGCAGCCACCGGCGGGCCGCCTGACCAGGTGAGAACGGTGTTGCCGGCGGCGTCGCTGCTGGCCAGGAAAGAATTCCACGGCGGCGTACCGTCGTAACGCGCGGTGATAATATGCGGGCCGGGGATGACGAGTTGAAGGCCATCGCAGGCTGCTCCGGTCAGGTTGACCATGTCTTTGTTGATGCCGACGACGGGGAATTTCCAAATGATGCGGGACAAATCAATGTTGGAGCCGGAGCGGGGGTCGAAGAGGGGCTGCCAGGCGCTGGTGGTCGGGGCGAAAACGGCGGCGTCACCCCAATGGTTGGTGGAGGTTTTCCAGCCGAAAACGTAGGTCTTGGGGTCATTGGGGTTGCCAGGTATATATTGGAGGGTGAACCAGTAGGGAATGCCGCCGTTGAAGGGCGAGCCGCGCTGGAAGAAGCAGGAAGGGACAAAGGGGAAGAAGTCGTAGCGCCAGATTTGGGTGTCGTTGCCGATGAGCGCGGCGGGAGGGTTGGGATTGAAGACATTCTCCGCCAGGTTGGAGGCGTAGAGGCTGGAACGGTAACGCTGGACGAAGGTGCCGACGGTGTGGGGCGGACTGAAGACGCTGCTGCAAAGGAGGGTGCCTGGATGGCTGAAGGGCGAGTTGCCAGGCAGGGCCGGCACGTCGCTCCAGAAATTGAGCATGAAGAGGGCGTTGGTGTCCACAACGTCGTTGAGCCAAGACCCCCAAACGGTGAAGCCGCTGATGAAGCCGGAGTTTTGACAAAGGAAATCGTCGCCCACCTGGGTGGGGGTATCGGCGAAAACGTCCAAGCCATTGACGGAGGTGTCGGGCCATTGGATGCCGCCGGCGGTGGGGTTGGGATCGCAATCGGGGCTGGGCAGCCCGCCGTTGATCAAGAAGGCGAAGTCGAGCGGCGCCAGGAAGGTAGCCAGAGGATTGAACAAGGGTTGCCAAGGGCCCAAGGGAAGGCCGGAGACCGGGTCCACTTTTCCATAGACGGCGGCGTCGCCCCAATGGTTGGTGGAGGTTTTCCAGCCCCATTGCAGGAAGGCGACGGGCGGGGGCAGGACGGCGACGGCGACCCAATAGGTGTGGCCGGGGCCTTGCTGGCAGAAGGCATTGGCGGCCGGGATATCGAAGCTGTAAAGCCAGACGTTGGTTTCGGGGGACAACAATCCGGTTTGTTCATTATAGAAGTGTTCGGTTCCAACGCCGTAGTGGGAGAAGGTGTAAGTGCCGGGGGCGTAGGTCTGGTGCCACAAGCGTTGGAGGGGCTGGCTGAAGTTGGCGCCGGCGGCGCGGGGAGCATCGCTCCAGATGCTGACTTCAAAGGTGCTGCCGGCGGGGGTGACGTCGTCGAGCCAGGAACCCCAAAGCTGGATATTGGTGATGGGGGCGGCGACCATGCATGGGAAATCGTCGGCCAGGGTGAGGGTCAGATCCACTGAAGCGGCATTGACGTCCAGGCCATTGGCGAGATCGGGGTACTGGGCCCAGGTGCGGGGGGTGGGGGGCGGCGGCGGCGGGGGCGGCGGGGGCGGGGGCTGGTTGGTGGTGGTCAGGGCGAAGGACAAGCCCAGATTTCGGCCTACTGTCCCGGGAGTCGCCGGAGAGATTAATTCGCTCCAATCGTTGAGCGGGGTTCCGGAGGAATCCAGATGTCCGTAAACGGCGGTGTCGTAGGCATTGGTGGTGGAGGTCATCCAACCGAAAGGCAGGGTGACATTTCCCGCGGTGACAGAGAGCCAGTACATGACGGTGGCGGTGGGGGAGCCTTTCTGGACGAAGATATTGGCGGCGTCAGGAAAGAAATTATACTGCCAGACCACGTGATCCACGCCCAGGATGGCGCCGGAGGGCGGGGGGTCAGGGCTCCAGAACTGCTGGGTGGTCACGGGCATGGGCGGCCAAGGCTGGATTTGGTAGTGACCGGGGAGCGCCCCGCCGGGGAGGAAGGCCTGACTCCAAAGGAGCTGGCCCGGATGGCTGGGGACGGGGAAGCCATCGGCATTGGTGGAGGCGGGCACATCGGACCAGATGCCCAAGGTGATGGGGATGTCGGGGAGGTTGGCGGTGGCGGTATCTCCGAGCCAGGAGGCCCAGATGTGGATGTCAGAGATGGGGCCGGTTTGATTACAGGGGAAATCATCGGCGAGGATGAGGGCCTGGGGCGGGGCGCTGGCGGCCGGGGGCAGGGCGGCGAGCACGTTGTAGCCCACAGTGGTCGTATCCGGCAACTGCACGTATTTGGTGGCGTTGGTGTTGGGCCAATCGGCCCGGAGGGGCGTGGCCGCCAGGGCGAGCAGCAAACAGAGCGCAGGCCGTGCGAGGGCGGAGGGGTTAAGTGAAGTCGGGGGGCAAAAAAGAGTCTTTTTCATGAATCTCCTCTTGACTGCATAATGGTTTCATTCTTTTGGAATGTCCCCGGGATCAAGCCCCGGGTCATGGGTTCATTGATGATTCGCGCCGTCCAGAGCGGACAACTTCCCCGTGCGAAGGGAAATGGTTCACGCGCCACAAGGCGTGAAGGAACCTGTCCGAGCCGGACGACGACCTGGCCGACAACCGGAGCCAAGCAATAAAAAAAGTATAGCCGACGCGGCCCGGCGCGTCAAGTTAATTCAGTTGGAATTTAATGCGTTGGATTTTGCAAACTAATAAGTCCTGGACAGGCGGAGGAAGGGAGAGGGATGGAAAATGGAGAATGGGGATGATGATTGTGGGATGGGCGGGAGGATGATATATAAACTCGATGGAGTGATGCGAAGAAACCGGAGTGAATTGAGCAGGCGCGGAATGAAAGAACATGAGGCAGCAGCGGAGCGAGCGGGCCGGCGTCGGGGAGAGGACGCGGGATGGGCGAAGTTTGCGCGTTCCCAGGCCGCGCGCACGGTGCTGGGCGCTTTTCAAAAGGCGACCGGTCTGGAGGTCCGCCTGGTGGCGCTTAATTCGCAGGCCGAGGGGCGCCTTGGGAGCAATGCCTTCTGCCGCTGGCTGAACGGCGTTCCGGCCCAGCGGGCGGCCTGCCAGAGAACTCACAGTCGTTTGCGGCAAAAAGTCCGGGCGCGGCCACAGCCGTGCAAGCTGGAATGCTTCGCGGGTCTGACGGAACTGGCGGTGCCGGTCAAGCTGGGCGCCGCGGCGCCGGCCATGCTGCGGTGCGGGCAGGTTTTTCGCAAACGGCCCACCGAGAAGGGCTTCCAGCGGATGATGGAAAGTTTGCGCGGCGACGGCGCTATGGTTGACGGGCGGCGAGTCCACAAATTGTATTTCGGCACGGCGGTGGCGTCGGCCGGCCGGCTGAGGGCGGCGACGGCGCTGCTGGAGATTCTGGCGAAACATCTGGCGGAGGCGGCGCAGCAGGCGGCGACCGCGCCACGGGACGAGGCGCCCGCTTCAATTGTGCGCGCCAAGGAGTTCGTCCAGCAGCACCTTGGCGAGAAGATTCACACGCGCCAGGCCGCGGAACGGGCCTGTCTGAGCCTGCAGCACTTTTGCCGCGAGTTCAAGGCGGCGACCGGGATGACGTTCACGGAATACGCCGCGGGTCTGCGCATCGAAAAAGCCCGGCAGTTGCTCGCCGAACCGCGGCTGCGGATCAGCGAGGTGGCCTACGAGTGCGGGTTTCGATCCATTCCGCATTTTGACCGCGTCTTCAAACGGCACACGGGCCGAAGTCCCACCGCTTACCGCGACCGGCAACAGGCGCGGCTGACCTGATCCGGCCCCAAGCCAGGAAGGAACCGCAGATGGAGACGGCTGGAGGCGGATAGAGGCCGGCGAGGGGGCGGGCGCCGGGAGATGAAAAGCGTCGGGGTCACGCTAAAATCGGACAACAAAACGCTAAACGGCGCGTAGCCGGGGGCGGCGGCTTATGCTTACTTGACAGCAGCAGTTACGAAAATTCATCAAGCAGCAGTTGTGAAAATCAATCGAGCCGCAATTATGAAGATTCCGCAGTTATTCCCGGCGATTGCCGTGGCAACGGCGCTGGCGTTGGCGGGCACCCCCGCCGCGCAGGCGAGCATTGCCTACGGCAGCATCAACAACTTTGACACGGTGAACGATACCGGCGTGCCATGCCACGGTTTCCAGATCGAACTGGATGACGTCCACAGCGCCGACATCACCTACACCTACGATTGGAACCACTACGGCACGCCGAAGATCACGGAGGATGCCGTTTTTATCTCGGGCGCGTGGCATACGAACGTGCATGTGCGTTACGAGGCGGTCTGGACGAACACGGGCTGGTCGGCCTACACGGCGGTGCCGGCGGGACCCATTCCGCCGACCCAGGGGCACCAGTTTACCAACCCCGGCACCAATTTTGGGGGCGAGCATTTTGGGGTGGGTTTCCGGGTGCAGCCTTCGGCGGTGAAATACAATTGGTTGCAGGACGACGGAGCGCACAATTTGGCGCTTGGGCCGTCGGTGAGCGTGTCCACGCCGACGTTTGTTTACATTCCGGCGGTGCCGGCGGTGGCGCCGGCGCAAATCCAGGCGGCCATCGTGCCGCCGCCGGCGCCGATTATTTTGGAGTTTGGCGATGCGACGTGGGTGAAGGAAATCCGGACGACGAGCCACACCAACACGGAGGTGCAGCTCCGGGACCTGGTTGACCCGGACCCGAATAATCCAAACGCCAAGGACTGGCGCAACGGCGAGCCGGACGAGGTGGAGGTGGAGTGGCAAATACTGCAAATTGACACCGGCGCCGCCGGAGGCGGCGCGAACGGGCAGTTGGTGGCGGGGGCGCAAAACCTGGGGAATCAGGGCGATGACGTGGTGACGCGGCGCTATGAGTTTTACGAGTATCTGGGCCCGCTCGACCCGCAAACCGGGGAGGCGCTGGCGCAGACGGTGGCGGCCGATGGGACGAACGGCACGGGCACTTACTCGAACACGGTGGTGGTGGGCAAGTATCTGGGGGCGCAGATGTCGGCGGTGGAAATCGCGTCGCCGCTGGGGTTGATTGACCACTTGCTGGACGGCGAGGTCAACACGCCGTACCCGACGCGCAGCGTGGTGATTGCCGGCGACACGAATTTCACGGCCACGAGTTCGGGCACGCTGCCGGATGGAATGGTTTTCGAGGCGGCGACCGGGCAGGTGTCGGGCACGCCGTTGAACAGCGGCACGTTCGTGTTCACGGTGAGCGTGTCCTCCAGCAACAGCCCGGTGGTGAGGAAGAACTATCCCTTCATGATCGCGCCGGCGGGGGTGGTTCTGCCGCCGCACAGTTCGGTGGACCTGGGCGTGTCGTCCACCAACGGCGGCACGGCGAGCGGGGACGGGGTGTTCACCAACGGCACGAGCGCGACGGTGGTGGCGGAGCCCGGCGCCGGGTATGCGTTTGCGAATTGGACGGAGAATGGAGCGGTGGTCAGCACGTCGGCCAGATATACGTTTACAAACGTAGTCAACAAGTCGCTCACGGCCAATTTCGTGGTCAACCCCAATCCGCCGCTGGAGACGCGGCCGGCCGGGGCGCGGAGTTTTGTGGTCACGTGGCCGACGAATTACAGCGGGTTCACGCTCCAGCAGAATTTTTCGATTGGGACGACCAACTGGACCAACGCGGCCGAAACGGTGAATGTCGTCGGCGGGAATTATCAAACCACCATTGCGGCGACCAACGGCCCGCGATTTTTCCGACTGAGGCACCCATGAAGAAACAACTGTTCGTTGTTGCTGCCACCGCCAGCCTGGCGGCGGCGGCGGCTTCCGCGCAAAGTGTGTTGTTCGATTTTGAAAACGCGCCGGTCCACACGTCTCTGCCCATCAGCCTGACGGTGGGCGGCATCACGGCGCACTTCACCGCCACGGGGCAGGGGTTTTCCATCCAGCCGGCGAACAGCCTGGGGTTCACGCCGGCCGGATTCTCCGGCAACTGCATTTATCCCAACAGCGTCTATGGGGCGGACCTGCTGGTGTCGTTTTCGCGGACGATCACGAATTTTTCGATCCTCTACGCGCCGGAGGAGTATGCCTGTGATTCGTCGGCGACGATGCGGGTGACGGCGTATCTGAACGGGGCGCTGGCGGGAACGGCGACGACGAACGCAGTGGCGGGAACGTGGCCGTCGGAGACGCTGGCGTTTGCATCGGCGAAGGGATTCGACAGCGTGGTGGTGCATTACGACGCCGCGCCGGTCACGGGCGGGGATTATGGCCCCGTATTCATGGCCGACAACATGATGGTGACGCCGTTGCCGCCGCCGGTGTTATTGACAGGCATGACGCGGCTGGCCGGCGGCGGATTCCAGTTTGGTTTTACCAACGCGCCCGGCGGGTCCTACCATGTGCTGGCCTCGACGAATTTGATGTTGTCCATGACGAACTGGACGGTGCTGGGAACCGCGACGGAAGTTTCGCCGGGCGAATATCAATTCACCGACGTGGCGGCGAGCAACGGGGGGCAGCAATTCTACCGGGTCTGCGCGCCGTAGTGGTCCGGCTCTGCTTCCACGCCGGCGGAAACCAAACCGAAGACGAGTTGGGGGCGATTTGAGGGCTTGGGCAGTGGCGGGATTTTTGTCTTGTAAATGGAGTTGGAATCGGGGTCCCGTTGCGCGCAAGATGGAGGCAGGATCATGGAAAGGAAGTTTTTCAAGCTGTTGGCAATCGCCTGGGTTTTGGCCGCGCCATCGGGCTTCGCCCAGGCTCCCGTCATCACCGGACTTGACGCGACGCGCCAGTTGCGTTTTTCGCCGCTGGAAGTGGGGGATACCTATTCGTTGCAGTATTGCACCAACCTGGCCGGAGGCTGGCACAACTACGGGCCGTTGACCAACCTGGTGATTACCAACAAGGCGATGGCGGTGCAGGCGCCCAACGTGGGAAGCAGCGCGCAGTTTTATCGAATCGTGGAGGTCGTGTGGAGTCGGTATGTTTTTCCGCCGTACACGAATGTGCCGGAAGGATTCAGCGGTGAAACCTACCTGACCAATCCGGTGTTGACGATCCGGCCGGACTGGGATCCCGGCGTAGCCCGGAGCATCACCAATGGGTATCTGGCTTTCCGCGAGGGGCCGGCCCATCCCCCGCAAATAAGCGACGCGAACATTAACGCGACGCTGACGCGCATCAATGGGGATCTGCAATACATCGTTGAAAGCCTCGGTTTGCGCAACCATCCCAGCACGCAAAGCCCGGCTCGCAACTATATCAATTACTACCTGCTCGGCTCCGGATTGTCCGGGGACACCACGCCGACCAACAACACGGCGGAGACGGGTTATCAAGGCTGGCGCTACTGGAACAGTGTTTGGTGGCCGGTGGTCATGATGACCTATCAGGACTTTCTTCCGCCGGACGACTATCACCGTTGGGCCGTCACGCACGAATTTGTCCACGTGCTGCAGGCGGGTTATGGAGTGTTCAGTGACAATACGGCGGGCTGGTTCAACGAGGCGCACAATAATTACATCATGGCGCGGCTGCGCCAGGCCGTGGCCGGGACGAACCAACTGGGCTGGCTGGACCCCTACGCGCTGATGGGTTCGTACCTGCCGATCGAGTGTTACGCCATGGACGCGGACGGGACTCCCTCCGGCCCGGGCATGTCCAGCGGGACAGTCAACGGGAGTTATGGGGGCTACTGTTACAGCGTACTTTTCCCCCTATTTCTTTCCCAGCGCACCCAGCCGTTCTTCAACAATGCCCTTTGGGAGCAGGCGACCCCCACGGAATCGGTGCTGCAAACTGTCACCCGCCTGCTGGGCACGAATCAGACCCGGCAGATTCTGATCGAGTACGGCGCCCGGAACGCCATCCTGGATTACTTGGAGTTCTCGGCGAGCCTGAAACAATTCTTGAACGAGCAATGGTCGGATCCGGCGGGGAACTGGTTTTACACCGCGACCACCAACCAAAACGGCTGGCTGACGCCATCGGACGCCAAAAGGCTTCCCCGACACACCGGCCGGAACAACCTACCCATTGCGGTCAGCCCCGGCGCCCCGGCGGTGGCCGTGACGTTCACGCCCGACGCCACGGGCAGCAAGGGCAGCGCGTCCGACCTGCGGGCGCAACTGGTCTATCGCGGCGCCAATGGGCTGGCCGTGTTCAGCCGGCCTGTGTCCAGCGGGATTTGTGATGTGCAACTTAATCCTGCGCCGGCCAACGGAGTGGTGATCCTGGTGATCACCAACGTCAAACTCAACGGCTACGCGGCCCCGGCCTCTTACGGCTGGGATCCGACCGAAACCTTTGGCTACAAAGTTCGCATTGAGGCGGGCGGAAGCGCGGCCGCCACGACCAGTCAATACTACTAACCAGGGCGGGAGTGGGGAATGCAGAATGCAGAATGCAAAATGGGGAGGGAGGCATTTAAGGAAAAGTTGATATTCGGAAAGAGAAAACGGAGCCAAGGAGGCGGCGGGAGGAGAAGGGGTCAACGTCAAAATGTCACTTTTCCAGGACTGACCCCTTGGCCTTAGGCTTGGCGGCGGGCAGAGGACTGCCCGCCCTGCCGAGCAGGGGCGACGCACTGCCTTGCCGGGTGCATTTCATATTTTTGGGCAATCTTTTCCGATTTCTTAATCTTAATCCTAATCTTGCTCTTAATCTTCAAGCACAAGAGGGGGATTGAGATTAAGATTAGGATTAAGATTAAGAGGGGAACCCAAAAAAGTGAAATGCACCCTGCCTTGCCGCT
>JBEKUQ010000040.1:0-9487 GCA_049514835.1 Verrucomicrobiota bacterium
GCTGTGCGATGTGCTGGGCGATTCGTTCCTGGCCGAATTCGATCTGGCCGATGGCCGTGAATTATGGCGCACCGCGCGGCACGACGTTCCCACCTGGGGCACGCCGACGGTGGCCAGGACCGCTGATCAAACGGAGATTCTCGTCAACGGCTGGCACCACTCCGGCGCCTACGACTTCGCCGACGGCAAGGAAATCTGGAAGCTGGACGGCGGCGGCGACGTCCCTGTGCCCACGCCCGTCGTCGCCGGTGGCCTGGCCTTCTTCACCAGTGCCCACGGATCGCAACGCCCGATGCGCGCGGTTCGTCTCGAGGCCCGCGGCAGCCTCGCGGCCACAGGCGCGGCGGCGACCAACTCCGGCGTGGCCTGGCAGCAGGCGAACCATGGAAACTACATGCAAACGCCCATTGTCGTCGGTGGCTTCCTTTACGGCTGCCTTGATAACGGATTCCTGACGTGCTTCGAAGCCGGGACCGGAGCCATCCGCTACGGCGAACGTCTTGGGAATGGGTCGGAAGGATTCAGCGCCTCCCCGGTCTCCGACGGGCAGAACCTGTATTTTACGAGCGAGATTGGAAATGTCTATGTGGTCCCGGCCAAGGCCAGCTTTTCCGTGGCCGCGACCAATACCCTCAACGAAACCTGCCTTTCCACCGCAGCCATTTCCGCCGGGACGCTTTTCTACCGCACGCGCCACGAACTGCTGGCCATCGGCGAAAGCAGCCCGAAATAGTCGCGTCTCGCCACGCCTCAACGAGCCGGTTGTCCCGGTTTGTTCCGATCAGGAAGCTCCTCAAATGGCGGGGATAAAGACCTTGGAAACCCGTTCCGCCGCGCCGTGAAGGATTACGGCAACTGCAGCCGGTAATCAATGGTGCCGCCGAGCTTTTGGTAGAGCGCGAAGGCCTTGTCGAACTCCTTGCGGGCATTGACCTTGGCTTGGCGGGCGCGCAGGACCGCTTCGTCCGCGGTTTGCAGGGTCGCCGGGCTGGCGGATCGGAGCTGCGGGTCATGCATCTCCGCCTGTTTCCTTTCGGCGGCTTGACAGGCGGCGAAGGCGCGATTGACCGCCGCCAACTGGTCCTGCACGAGTTGATTGGCGCGGGTCAAGTCGGTCAGCGTGTCCAGGGCGCGCGGATCCACGGCCGCCTCGGCCGGCGCTGCCGGGCGGGGGGCTTGGTGGCGGGCGGACACCGATGCCGCCACCAAGGCGGCGGCCACCAAGACAAAGGGTACCAGGCATATTCCAACAATTCTCCAATGCTTGAATTCGCGGAAAGCCAGGCGCATCCCGGCGACAGTAAAATGAAATCCGGCCGCCGGGCTGCCGATGGGCTGCGCCAGGTGCAACGAGGAGGTTATCTCGCCGCCCATAAGCGCGGGCAGGAGGATGGGATGCTGGCACTTTGGACAGGGGACACGCACGCCGCAATGCGCGTCGGTAAACTCGATGTGCTGGCCGCAATAAGGACACCCATATTTATGCTGGCTCATATTCGAACTCGCTGACTGCCAGAAAGTTCCATCAACACCGCCCCGGCCAAGCCCGGCCTGCCCCGCCAATCTCCATACTACATTGGACCCCCTCTTCCTGCAAAAGACCCTTCAAGCAACCGTGTTAAGTCGAACCGCCACGATGTTTGGCCGATAAAGGTAGCCGAAGCTGTTGCAAAACAACAGTAAAATCCTCGGGCAGCGGCGCCTCAAAAACCAGCCGCCGTCCGCTGCGGGGGTGGGTGAGGGCCAGTCTGCGCGCGTGGAGCATTTGGCGCGGCGCCGGGCAGCCGGTGGCCTCGCGCAGGCGCGCGTTGTGCCGCCGGCCATAAACCAGGTCCCCCACCAACGGAAATCCGAGGTGTTGGAAGTGGACGCGGATTTGATGGGTGCGGCCGGTGTGCAAATCCACCTCCACGCGCGTCGCCCCGCGCAGCCATTCCAACACGCGGAAGGTGGTGCGCGCCGGGCGGCCCGCCCCGGCCGCCATCCGTTTGCGATCCACCCGATGGCGCGAAATCGGCGCGTCTATTTCTCCGCCCGTGCCGGGCCATCGGCCGCAGACGATCGCCTCGTAGGTCTTTTCCACCTGGCGCGCGGCGAATTGCCCGGACAAATGGAGGTGGACGGCGTCGTTTTTGGCCACCACCAGGCAGCCGCTAGTATCCTTGTCAAGACGATGGACAATGCCGGGCCGCGCCACGCCGCCGATGCCGCTGAGTTCTCCGGCGCAATGATGGAGCAGGGCGTTGACCAGCGTATGGGCCGCGTGCCCGGCCGCCGGGTGAACGACCAGTCCGGCCGGCTTGTTCACCGCCAGCAGGTCCTCGTCCTCATAAAGTATCTCCAGCCGGATGTCCTCGGGCCGGACTCGTGGCGGTTCCGCCTCCGGCCACGACACGCTGACCACTTCGCCGGCCCGGGGATGATGGGAGGGTTTGGCCGTCCGGCCATTGACCCGGATATGCCCCCCTGCCAGGAGCCGCTGGATGGTCCCGCGCGAGACCCCGGGAAACTGCGTCCGCAAAAAAGCGTCCAGCCGTTCCAACGGGAGCGACTGTCCAATGGTGATTTCTTTTCTCAATTTTCCGCCCCCGCTTCCGGCGCGGAGCGGGCCGGGGCGGCCGAATCCTGCCGGCAGGAAACCAGGATGAGCAACCCGACCCCCGCGCAGATCGCGCTGTCGGCCACGTTGAAGGCGGGAAACCCGATTTCCACGCCGTTGCGCGTGTAAAGATAAAAACGCAGAAAATCCACCACCTGGTGGCGCAACGGGTTGATTCTGTCAATTAGATTTCCAGCGATGCCGCCGCAGATCAGCCCCAGCGATATCTGGCCGAGCAGCCTTTGCACGTGGAAATGCCGCCGCCACAGCACCAGCCCCACCAGCGCCGCCGCCGAAACCCAGGCCAGCACCTCGTTCTGCCCGCGGAACAGGCTCCACGCCGCCCCCGTGTTGCCCCAGTTGACCAGGCGGAAAAACCCGTCAATGATCACCCTGTCCCCCCTCGGCCCCAGCAACCGCAGCACCATGTCCTTGGTCGCTTGATCCAGCGCCAGGACCAGGGCCGCGATCAGTAGCATGCGCCGGTTGGCTGGGGAGATCATCGTTGCAACACCACGCGGGTTCCGGCCAGCAGGTCGTGCAGGCCCCGTTTGTCGGGGCGCACGAGAATCGGCAGGTAGCCAACGCAGAACGCCATCTCGGTGAAGCGCGCCGCCAGCGAGCGCAGCAGCGCCCGGCCGTAGCTCAGCGGAGAACCGTCCACGCAGGTAATTTTCGCCCCCACCGCCATCTTGCCCAAGGTGGCGCCAAACGTGCCGTTGAGGAGAACGTCATAAAGCACGAACAAAACCAGCAGGCAGGGGAGCAATTGTCCGGCCTTGTCCATGAATTGCTGGGCGGTCTGCTGGTTGATCACCTGGGGAAGGACAGGCACATCCCAATGTCTCCATTGGCAAATCATCTTGAAAAGCATGCCCAGCACGATGCGGTCCAGCGCGTAGGCGCCCAGCCGCGGCCAAAATCCCGCCGCTCGCAGCGCCCGGTTTAACGTCGCCGGCGACACGGAGGCCTGCAGCCGCGCCAGCGCCTGTTGCAGTTCCGCGTAGCGCGCCGCCGGGGTCCAGTGCGCCAGATCGCTGCGCCAGACCTGCGTGGAACCGGCCACCCGGCCATCACCGATCCACGTCTTCAATTCGTCCAGCGAGGCCGGGCCGTATTCCGCGCCGTCTCCGCCGATGATCTTATATTCTTCGTCCATTCGGAACAGGGGCGCCTTCTGAGCGTTCCCCGGTTACAAGACAATGGCAAACGGCGCTTTTGTCAATGGTTATTCGGCTCAATCATCTGGACTCGGCCTTCACGCGGAAGACGCTGGCGGCCGCCATTTCCTCCAGGCCGCCGTCGTGGAACTGGCGGCGGTAATCTTCCGCTTCCAGGAGGTGTTCCGAAAGCTCCCCGGCGTCGCGGCGCAAAATGAATTTCAGCTCCGCCAGATCATCGCTCCAGCGGAAGCCGTTGAAAAACTCGGCCCCGGCAAACTGCGTTTTGTAAAGCGCGTTGTGCGAGTAGCAGGTGCCCAGATACAGGCGCCGGCACCGCCGCTCGCTGAAAAGCGCCACCGCCGAGGTCATCATGAACATGCCCAGGTTGCGCGGGTAGTAATTCAGGTCGTAAAAGGCGTAGTAATAATAAGCCAGCTCCCGCCCCTGCAAAAAAAGCGTGGCCGCGCCCACTTCCGCCTTTTTTTCCGCGTCCGTGAACACCAGCAGGTGCGAAATCACCGGCGAGCCAAACAGCGAATCCAGCCGTTCGTAACTCATCACGTCCTTGCCGAATTTGATGTCGGCGTAGGTCTTGTAAAACTGCCGCCGTTCGGCCGTGTAATCAAATTCCGCCCGCGGCACCAGCCGCGCCTCCAGCCCCGCCCCCTTGCGCAAGATCCGCCGGTTTTCCGACGAGGGTTTGAACGCGGCCAGATTGACCCGCACCTGCCGGCAAAGATAGAACCGGTCCAGATTGCGCGACGAGGGCAGGAAGCCGGCGTTGAACAGTTCGGCCGGCGTTTCGCCCGGCTCCGGCGCCGCCCACACCGCGTAAGGAAACTGGTAGCGGTCGTAATTGGATTTGTGTTCGGAGAAAAGCAGCTTCATGCAACAATGGGGGTTGGCCGTGGCGGACCTTCGCTTCGCGCGGCTTCACGCCAGCGCCGCCACCGCCTCCACGGGCCGCGCCTTGACCTGGCCGTTGACCGACTTGCGGCGCAGGCGCAGACGCCAACTGGTGAGCACGTCGTAGGAAACGGAGTTCTTCAGCCGCGCGATGTCGTGAACGCTGATTTCCTCCCCGCCCTGCCGGCCCATGATGACCGCTTCATCCCACATTTGCGCCCCGGCAATGCCGGTGATGTCCACCGTAATGGCGTCCATCGCCACCCCGCCCACCAGCGGCGCCCGGCGCCCCCGGATCAGCGCCCCGCCCGCGTTGCGCACGCGCGGGAAGCCGTCGCCGTAGCCGATCGGCAGCACCGCCAGCCGGCGCGGCGACGGCGCGGCGTAGCGCATCCCGTAGCCCGCCACTTCGCCCGGATTCAGTCGCTGAATGGCCGCAATCCGCGCCTTGACCGACATGACCGGCTGAATCCCCGCTATCCGCCGGCAAACCGTCGAGGGAAAAACCCCGTAGAGCAAAATCCCCACCCGCACCATGTCGCGATGGGCCTGCGGCAAATCCAGAAACCCGCCGCTGTTGCAAAGATGCTGCCACGGCAACGGCCGGCTGGCGCGCCGCCATGCGCCCATCACTTCGTCGAACCGCGAAATTTGCAGCAGCGCGAAGCTCTTGTCCGCTTCATCCGATTGCGCGAAGTGCGTCATCACTCCTTCCAGCCGCAACGATTTTTCCGCCTCGATCATTTCCAGCAACGGCACCGCCTCGTCCCAGCGCACTCCGTACCGGCTCATGCCGGTGTGGATTTTGAGATGGACCGGGACCCGCTTGCCGGCGGCGGCGGCGGCCCGGGCCAATTGGCGGATGGTGTGCGGTTCATTGACACACACCGTCAGGTCGTGCTCCACGCACCACGGCAATTCGGCTTCCTGCCGTTCGCCCAGCAGCAGCAACGGCGCGCTCATGCCGGCGTCCCGCAACGTCATCGCCTCCTCCAACGTGCTCAACCCGAACCCCGCCGCGCCTTCCTCCAGCGCGATTTGCGCCACCTCCAGCGCGCCGTGCCCGTAGGCCTCGTCCTTGACCACCGCCAGCAATTTGACCGCGGAGGGCAGGTCGCGGCGGATGAGCCGAAGGTTTTGGCGCAACTGCGCCAGGTCAATCTCGACCCACGCCGGCCGCAATGGAAATCCTGCTGAATGTAAACTCATAAAAAGGCCGTTGCTGTTAAACCACGAAAAGGTGGCCGGCGCAAATCGGAATGCGGAAAAGCTTCTTCCACCGGAAGCGTCCTCCTCCGCGCTGTAGGGCGCTTGCCGCGCCGGAGCGCAGCGAAGGCGGGAAACTCCGTCGAGCCCTCCAATCTTGAACACCCGCGACGGCGTTGGCCGGGCCACCCCCCGCCAACCAACGACAGCCGACTGCTGTTCCCTCTCCCTTTGGCAGAGGGTCAGGGTGAAGGGCGCCCCAATTCCCGCCTTCTGCTTTTCAGTGGGGCACGGCCGTCGGCGTGATAAAATAAAGCAAGCCGGGCTGCAGTTTGGGCGGATCGAACCCCAAATCCACTTTCAGGGCCGGCGCCTCGGTCTGGCCGAGGACGTGGGAGAGCAGCGCGCCAATCAGATCCTGCGGCAGGCGATATTCCACCAGGTTGGCGTTCTGAAGGTGCGTCAGCGTTTTGGCGCGCTTGACCGCCGTGTCGAAATTGCCCAACTCGTCCACGAAACCATACCCCAGCGCGCTCTTGCCCGAAAGGATCCGGCCATCGGCGTAATTGGTCCAGTCCGCCGCCAGGGGCCGGCCTTGCCCGGCATTTTGCTGGGCGGCCCATTCGCGCCCGGTTTTGACGACATCCTTGAATCGGTCGAAAGTCTCATCAATAAGCGTTTGCACCATCTTCTCCTCCTCGTCGCGGTCCTTGATCTCCTGCGCCGTCAGCTTGCCGTCATCCGGCTCCCTTTCCCCGCTCAACATGTCCTTGAACCGGCCGCTCTTGATCACCTGGGGGCGCACGCCGATCTTGTCAAACAGCAGGCGATAATTGTAGTTGTGCATGATCACCCCGATGCTCCCCGTGATGGTCAGCTCGTTGGCCACGATCCACCGGCACGGCGCGGAAATGTAGTATCCGCCGCTCGCCGCCAGCGACCCCATCGAAACCACCACCGGCCTTCCCGTCTTCTCCTCGAATTTCTTGATGATGTCATGGATGTCGTCCGAGGCCAATACTTCCCCGCCCGGAGAATTGACTTTCAGGACCACCGCCTTCACGTCCGGGTCGCCGGCCGCCTCCTTGAATTGCTCCTTGATGTAGGCCACGAACTCCAAGCCGGAATGTTGAACCTCGCCGGTGGAGATGACGCCGTTCACCTCGACCACGGCGATCTTGTTGTCCGTGTTCGTCCGCTCGATCACCACTTCCTCCAGGTTCTGGGTCAGATCCGTTCCGCCGCGGCCATGTGAGGCCACCCCCATCACGCTGTGGACCGCCATGCGCCCCAGCACCCACAGCACGATCAATCCCATCAATATGAACGACAACACCCTCCAGCCGGACCCGCTCTTGGGCGGCGGCGCCGGCGGCAGGGTGAGTCCCACGGGGGATGGAATGACCGGGGGCACCGCCGGCCGGGGTGGCGGCGGCGGCGGCACTGGGTGGTAACTTTCCGCTCCCGGCGATGGTGTTGGCTCGTCCATATCGCGCGCAACCTAGCCCATCAATCCATCCCCAGCAAGGTTGCATTTGCCTGGCGAATGGCGTCCTGCTCCTTGGCGCGCCCACGAACCATTCTTCATTTTGCATTTTGCATTTTCCATTTCCCCGCCCCCTGCATTTCCTTGTTGAAGATCAAAACGTGGCCGGCTCTGCGGAATTGCAGCGTGCCTTCCTCGGTCGGAGTCACCTCCACCGTGTCCGGCACGTTGTCGGGCAGGGTGATCTCGCAGGAATTGCCCGTCTTCTTCCAGCTTCCCTGGGCCACCGGCGTCGGCACGGCGCTGTTGGGATTTTGCTTGGTCAAAATGATCTGATGATCCGGCGTGGCCATCAGGGAAAGACCGCTGATCATCGGGACCAGGTTGGTGTGCAGCGCCGCTATTTGGTTGCGCAACATGTCCGGCCGCAGTCTGCGTTCTTCGGCCAGGGTCGCGTGAACATCAATGCTCCAAATGCCCAGGATCTTTTCGCCGTCATATTTGGGCGATTGGCCCGTGCGGAGGAACTCCTGCAAATCCGTCAGGTCGTCACCCAGCAGCCCGTGCATCTGCTCGGGAAAATCGGCGTTGGTGACGAAGGCTTGAATCCTGGGGTAGTTCAGGATGTCCCGCGGTTTGGCCTGCGTTAGGATCATCTGTTGCAACGTCACGTCCGAGGCCAGGTCCTGCATCTCCTTCCGCTGGCTCAAGCCCAGCAGCGCCGGATAATGCCCCAGGCGGCTTTCCAGAAGCGGATTCTGCAGCACCATCTCAAGAGCGTCCGCCGCCTGATAAAAAACCGGCGGGGTGGGATCGTAGGCGGCCAGCACCCGGTCCAGGCCGCAGTCATGCAGTTGGGCGCGCAGCGTGGCCGCCCACCGCACGCTGGCCGGCGCGCCCGCGTCCGCCACTTCCGCCGTGAAGTAGCCCGCCCCATACACCGGCATCATCAGGATGAAAAAATAAACGGCCCCATTGAGCAGGCCCACGCAAAAGCCCAGCCGGTTGTAAAGCCGTTCCCAGCGGAAGAGCAGATGTTCGGGCTTGTGATATCGGACGCGGATCACTGTTTTCTGATGCACCGTGTTGCCCGCGATTTTGAAAATCGTCAGCACCGCCGCAAAGGCCATCACCTCCGGCACGAAGAGCTTCCAGACCGGATGATGCAGACCCAGGACGGGCAGCAGATGGGCGGTCAGCGGTGAAAGCGGCCGGGCCAGGACCAGGCCAAACCACAGGCCGAAAAAGGAAAACGCGGCGCAGATCGGGCCGCGATAATAACCGGCCAGCCCGACCACCCCCAGGCACAGCAGCGCAATGATCCAGACCATGCCCTGAGTCTAGCGGACAGCCCGCGCCTTGGCCAGCCTTTACGTGCGCCCTCCCTCCGCCCCGCCCCGCCGCACCCTGTCCGCGACCGTGTCCGTCCGCTCAGTCCACCATGTCCACCCTGTCCATTCCAACCCGCGCGCCGAAACAGCAATTCCTCCTTGTTTTCCATCCCGGCCGCGTTGCAGGATGACAACGCCAAGCCGGCGCGTTGCAGATTTCTCCGCGCGCTGGCCGCGCCTGAAAATCGCCAATGCCATGATTCGATGCCAACCTGACTCAATCCCTTCCCGCCCCGCCTTGCCCGGCCGCCTCTGCCGCTTTTGCCGCGCGCGACCCGGCCCCCTGCCGGCCCGGAGTTGGATTCAAACATTAGTATTGACCCACAAGGCGTGCCTGGCGGGGATGCTCTTCCTCATGGCGCAATCGGTCTCCGCGGAAACCGTCTGGCTGGACGACTTGAACCTCGCCGCCGCCACCCAGGGCTGGGGCCAGCCGGGCAAAAACCTGTCCGTGGACGGCCATGCTTTGACCATCGGCGGAAAAACCTTTCAGCGCGGATTCGGCACCCACGCCGAAAGCATCCTCAACGTCAACCTGAACGGCGGCGCCGAGACATTTTCCGCCCTCGTCGGCGTGGACGATGAAGTCAATGGCAACCCGGCCGCGAGCGTCGAATTCATCGTCATCGGCGACGGCCAGACGTTGTGGCAAAGCGGCGTGATGCGCGCGGGCCACCCGGCCAAGGAATGCCAGGTTCCGCTGGCCGGGGTAAAAGCACTCGTGTTGGAAGTGGAA
>JBEKUQ010000041.1:0-9300 GCA_049514835.1 Verrucomicrobiota bacterium
GGGAACGCTTTTTTCGTGCCACGCCGGAAAATAAACCTGGAAGGTGGTGCCTTCCCCGAGGCGGCTGGCCACCTGGATCCACCCCTGATGCTGCTTGACAATGCCATAAACCGTGGCCAGGCCAAGGCCCGTGCCGTGCCCGAGTTCCTTGGTCGTGAAAAACGGTTCGAAGATGCGGCCCAGGTTCTCGGGCGCGATCCCGCAGCCGGTGTCGCTGGAGGTCAGACAGACAAATTCGCCCGGCGCCGCCTCGGGATTGAGGCGCGCCAGCGCCTCGTCCACCCGGGCCACCGCGGTGCGGATGAGCAGTTGCCCGCCTTTGGGCATGGCATCGCGGGAGTTGACGGCGAGGTTCATCAGCACCTGCTCCAACATGCCCAGGTCCGCCTTGATGGAAGGCAGGCCCGGGGCAAATTCGACCCGCAGGGCGATGTCCTCGCCCAAAATGCGCCGGAGCATCTTGCCGACGTTGTTGACAACCTCGTTCAAATCAACCACGTGCAAATGCAGTTCGTGCTTGCGGCTGAAGGTCATCAATTGGCGGGTCAGGTCGCTCGCCCGCTTGGTCGCCTGGGAAATCTCCTTGAGCGAGTCGGCGGCCTTGGCGCTGGAGGGCGGCCCGGCCATGAGCATGCCGACGTGTCCGCTGATCACCGTGAGGAGATTGTTGAAATCGTGGGCGATGCCGCTGGCCAACTGGCCGACGGATTCCATTTTCTGGGCCTGGCGCAATTGGGCCTCCAGGCCGCTGCGCTCGGTCACGTCCATGACCATGGAAAGCCAGGCCTGCCGCGGCCCGATGGCCAGCCCGTGGGAGGTGATTTCCACCTCCAGGCATTTCCCGTCCTTCATCCGATGCCGCCACACGCCGCAATTGCCCGCGCCCGGCGACAGCCCGGTCAATTGATGCCGGAAGGCGGGAACGTCTTGCGGCGGGGCCAAATCCAGCAGGGTCATGGCCAGAAATTCCTCGCGGCTGTAGCCATAAAGCCGCACCGCCGCTTCGTTGACGGCCAGAAAGGCGAGGGTCCTCTGATCGCAGGCATAAATGGGGATCGGATTGCTGTCAAAGAGCAGGCGGTTGGACTCCTGCGCGGCCCGGCGCGCCGCTTCCGCCGCCGCCAGGAGGGCCTTGGATTGTTCCAGGGCCATTTGCGCGCGCAGGCCGGCGCTGGATCTTAGCGTCAAAAAGAGGGCGAACTGGCGGGCCAGCGCGGCATCCAATGGCTTTGTCAAAAACAAGCACTCCTCCCTGAAATCCAGCCGCGCCGCCAGGTCCCCCTCCCAGGAATCGGCTGCGTCGCCGCAGACGATCATCCCCAGCATCGGATTCTCCTCCCTCAGCCGCGCCAGGGTGTGCAGGCCGGGACGGGCCGGCGCCGCGCCCGCCGCGGCAAACACCAGGGCGTAAGGATGCCCTTCGGCGCGCGCCTCCGCCGCGCAAATCAAGGCCTCCGGCCCCGTGCCCGCGGCTTCAATCTGGAAGACCCTCGCGCTGCTGGCCAGGCTGTCCCGGACCTGCCGCAGCAAATCCGGGTCGTCGTCCACCACCAGGACGTGGCAGGGTTGGTCATGATTCATGAGTCCGCATTATTGTCCGGCGCCGGGGTCAAGCGCCTGCCCGCTTCCGGGCTTACCTCCTGAACAGGCCATGACAGCCGGTACCGGTCATTCCACATGAAAAGTCCGTCTAATTCAAGCCAAATCTGGCTTGGCGGCGCATTTCAGATTTTTTGGGGATGATTTCCGATGTCTTAATCTTCCGCTTCAAACGCAGGATCGGATTAAGATCAAGATTAGGATTAAGATGAAGAGGGGAACCAGGGAATCTGAAAGGGGCGCCCGCCTTCGCTTGACATTTCCGGCTAAAGTCTTTTTCCCCCCTGCCGATACCTACCTTGTCGTAAGACATGGCGGTTGGCCGCCACTAAGAGCCAATCGGGAGTTTCGGCGGATGCCCGCAACCAAATTCCGCCACACGACACGGATGTCGTGCAAACAAGATGACCCCGCAAGGGGTGACTCAAGGAAAGAGTTAGATTATGGTAATCAATACAAACATAGCAGCCTTAACAAGCGCCAACAACCTGGACAACTCCACCAACGCATTGAACGCCTCTTTGGCCCGGCTGTCGTCCGGGTCCAAGATCGTGAGCGCGTCGGATGATCCCGCCGGGCTGGCGGAAGCCATGCAGTTGAGCGAGCAAATCGGCGAAACCAACGCCGGCAACGCCAATGTCAGCAATGCCCTGGCGTTCTCCCAAACGCAGGACGGCTACCTCCAGCAGGTCAGCGCCGCCCTGAACCAGATGGCCTCGCTGGCCGTCTCCGCGCAGGACCCCACGAAGTCAACGGCGGAAGTCGCTGATTATCAGTCGCAGTTCGCGGCTCTGATCAGCACCATCAAGTCGGCCGTGGGCCAGACCTTCAATGGCGCGGACCTGTTCGGCGCCGCCACCAACTTCGACGTGGCCGCGGGCAACGGCACCACGGTAAGTTTGACCGCGATTGACCCCGCCAACGGGACCAATATGAAGAAAGCCCTGGCGGACGACCTGACCAGCGCCGCCGCCACCGCCCAGACGGACGTGGAAGCGGCCATCACGGAATTGGCGACCGCGCGCGGCAATGTCGGCGCGAACGAGGAACAGTTGACCTACGCGGGCAATGAATTGGGCGTCATGAGCACCAATCTGTCGGCGGCCAAAAGCACCATCACCGATGTGGATGTTGCCCAGGAGAGCACCAACTACGCCAAGGAGCAAATCCTGGTGCAGTCCGGCACGGCGATGTTGGCCCAGGCCAATGCCAATCCCCAATCCATCCTCAAGCTGCTCTAAGGAGCGCTGACTGATGCGATAGTTTAAACCCGGACGGCGTTCGCGCCGTCCGGGTCAAATCGTTTGAAGACCTGAACCAAACCGCGCCAAAGAAAGTGAGCTTATGTCCATAGCCGTCACCGCCAGCAGCAGTGCTCCCACCTTGTCCGGCCTCGCCTCGGGCATGGATTGGAACTCCATCATCAACGAAATGGTCACCATCGAGGAGGCGCCCGAGACGCTGATGAAGGCGCAACAAACCACCCTCGGCAACGAGAACACCTCCTACACCACGATCGGCACCGACCTGGCCGCCTTGCAGAAAGACGTCACGACCTTGATGGATCCGAGTTTCTTCGCCAGCCGCACGGCTTCCGTGGCCGATTCCTCCCTGGCCAGCGCCACCGCCGCCGTCGGCACTCCCTTGGGCAGCTACACTTTCAAGATTACCCAACTCGCTTCCGATGCCTCCTGGCTGGGCGCGGTCGCGTCGGCCAATCATCTCAGCGCCACCGCTGATGTTTCCGGCGTGACGCTGGCCGCCGCCGGATTCGCCACCCCCGTCACCGCCGGCACTTTCACCGTCAACGGCAAACAAATCACCATCGCCAGCACCGACACTTTGCAGTCGGTTTTCACCCAAATCAACACCGCCACCGGCGTGACCGGCAGTTACAACCCGACCACCGACGAAATCACCTTGAGCAGCAGCAGCCCCATAGTTCTGGGCAACGCCAACGACACGAGCAATTTTCTCCAGGTCGCCCAGCTCTACAACAATGGGGGCGGCTCCATCACCAGCGCCATGGCGCTGGGCGGCGTCAAATTGGACAGCGTTCTTAGTTCCGCCAACCTCGCCACACCCATCAACGATGGGGGCGCCGGCAACGGCCAGTTCCTCATCAACGGGGTGGCCATTGATTTCAACGCCTCGACCGACACCGTCAACAGTGTTTTGCAGAAGATCAACGACTCGGCCGCCGGCGTCACCGCCACCTTCGACGCCTCCAACAACCAGTTCCAACTGACCAACACGACCACCGGCGATGTCGGCATCTCCTTGCAGGACGTGACGGGGAATTTCCTGACGACGACCGGGCTGTCCGCCGGCGCCTTGCAGCGCGGAACCAATCTGCAATACAGCATCAACGGCGGCGGCACCTTGACCAGCCAGAGCAATACCGTGGATTCCAGCTCCTCCGGCATCACCGGCTTGTCCGTCACCGCCCTGGGCCTGGGCACGACCGCCGTTTCCGTGCAAAGCGACACCTCCACCATCGCCACCGCCATCAACAGCTTTGTCACCGACTTCAATGCCGTGCAAAACTACATCAGTTCCCAGACCAAGAGCACGCTCAACGCCGACAACACCGTCACCGCCGGCACGCTCACCGGGGACATGGACGTGGAAGGAATCGCCACCCAGTTGCGCCAGTTGACGGATGCGGCGCCGCCCGGGCAGAGCGCGGGGGTGCAGGACCTCAACGACCTGGGGGTGGCTTCCAACGGCACGGACAACACGCTGGCGGTGGACTCGACGGCCCTGAACGCGGCCCTGGGCAGCCACCTGCAGGCCATCCAACAATTGTTCACCGATCCGACCCACGGTCTGGCCGCCACGTTGAACAGCTACCTGGCCAAGACCACCGGGAGCAAGGGTCTGCTGGCGACCAAGGAAGCGGGTTTCACCCAGCAATCCAAGGACATCGGCACGAGCATCACCAACCTGCAACAGAAGATAGCGCAGGATGAAACCCGGTTGCAGAACGAATTTGTGGCGATGGAAACGGCCATCAACACCATCAACACGCAGAAGCAATATTTGACAGATTTCTTCAACGAGCCGACCTCCAGCAGCGCCGCCCCCACCACCGCCAACTCCTCTTCCTCCTCCTCGACCGGCGGCTGATCCCGCCTTTAGCCGCAGATTCATTCTGCCGATAAAAAACCATGTCGAGCTTCATCAACAAGCAGGCCACGCCTCCGTTCCGCGTGGATTTGGACGGCGAAATCACCGCCTGGCCTGGCAGCAGCCTGCGATCCTTGTCCGCCATCTTTCTGCACCTTGAAAAAATGGCCCTGCGCCAAAACGGCGGCTCCGGCTCCCTTTGGGAAAACGAGAACGTGGCCAAGCTGCATGAATTGCTTTCCGGCGGGCAATTGCGCGAACCCGGCCCGCGGCGCGGGCTGAGCTTCCGCGATCTGGGGCGCCAGATCATTGAAACCGCCACCGCGCAGGTGCTGGTCCTGCAAAACCGCGCCCACGATGTACAATCCCTGCTCCTGATCAACGACTGGCCGGTGGCCAAGCGGCTCTGGACCCCCTTGCAGGCCGAGTGCCGCACCCCGCTCTACGAACTCAACTTTCTGGAAGATTTGTGGGGCTTCGACCCGCAGCAATTAGCCGTCAACTCCCGGCACCGCCGTCAGTTCGCCCTCATCCAGGCCGATGTCCGTTTGCTCCTGGCCCGCCAGGAGAGCCTGCTCGAACTTTCCAACACCTTGGAGCGAGATTTGGGTTGCTGGCTGACCCATTTCGGCAAGATACTCCAAAACCTCGATGAATACAGCCTCTCCTAACTGGAAGGCAGGGCGGGCGGTCCCCCGCGTGCTCCGCGCCCTCCCCCTCCTTCTCGCCGCCGGTTGCGCCAGCCACTCCTTCGACGCCACCCACGTCATGGACGCCCGTTACAAGCCCAGCAACATCTATCTCAAGAGCAAGACCCTCGACCCGCAACTCAAGCGCGTCGCTGTCCTGCCCATCACCACGGTCTCCTCCACCGAAACCCTTGGCGCCGGCGCGCAGCTCCTCCAACCGCTCCTCGGCGCCGAACTGGAGAAAAGCAAACGTTTCGATCTGGTCATCATCTCACCGGATCAATTGCGCCAATGGACGGGCCAGACCGCTTGGCGCGATGACGAGCCGCTCCCCCCCGACTTCTTCGCCCGCCTGCGCGAGGGCTGCGGCTGTGATGCCGTTTTCTTCACCCAATTGACCCGCTACTTCCCCTACCAGCCGGTCGCCGTCGGCTGGAAATTCTCCCTGATCGAGGTCAAGGATCGTGAAATCGTCTGGAAAGCCGATGAACTCTTCGACGCGGGCGACACCATCGTCGCGAATGCCGCCCGCTTCTATTCCGGGCAACATGTTCATATAGAAGGACCTGCGGAGGATCCCGCCGCCATCCTGGGCTCCCCCAGCCGCTTCGGCCAATACAGCCTGAGCGCCATCCTCGCCACCTTGCCCGAACGATGATTGCCCGGCCATTTGTTGCCTAAAGTTTTTTCGTGATTGTCCGATTAATAGACAGGATCACGCGAAGTGACACACGCAGCTCGATTGATTGTTTAGAAATATGGAAGTGAATACGAATTTCAGCGCCGGCGGCGTCGGCGGCATCCTTCCCCAAAAACCGGCCGCGCCCGCGGCCAAAACGGCGGCGGCGCCGGATGCCTTTGCCGGTTCCAACGCCCTGGCCCGTGCTGTCGAGAATCTGCCCGCCAGCCGGCCGGAGGCCCTCGCCCTGGCCCGGGAGCTGGTGGCCGATCCCTCTTACCCGTCCCCGGCCATCCTCCGCCAGGTCTCCAGCCTGCTGGCCCGCAATCTGATCGCGGCCCTCGATTAAGCCTCCTCGCGCCATGCTCATGCAACGCCCCAAACCGTGGGACACCTATCGCAAGGTCGCCACCCAGACCGCCTCTCCCGCGCACCTGGTCCTCATGCTCTACGATGGCGCGGTCGCCTTTCTCGAACGCGCCCTGGCCGGATTCGACGGCGCCGACCCCGCCCAGGTCAACCAGACAATCAACAACAATATAGTCCGGGCTCAGGCCATCATCTGCGAATTGAACGCCGCCCTCAACATGGAGGCCGGCGGCGAAGTGGCCCTCAATTTCCGCCGCCTCTACAACTATTTTCACGCCCGCCTCCGCGAGGCCAACTTCAAGAAACAAAAAGAGCCGGCCCAGGAGGTCCTCCTGCGCCTGCGCGTCCTCCGCGACAGTTGGGCGGAAATGATCCGGCGCGGCCCTCCCCGCGACCGCGCGCCCGCCGGCTCCGAGGCCGGCGCCGACGGCGCTTCGGCCTTTTTTCAAGCCGCCGCCGCCTGAGCCATGACCCCGCCCGACCACATGGCCCTCCTTTTGCGCCAATGGCAGCAGTTGACGCGCGCCGAGTCCGCCGCCATCCAGGCCGCCGCCTGGCCCGAAGTCCGCGACATCCAATCCCGCAAGGCCTCTCTCCGCCAGCCGCTCACCGAGGCGTTTCGCCAATGGAAATCCTCCGGCCCGGCCGCGGCCGCGGCCGCCGCCGCCCACCGTCCCGTTCGCGCGCAGGTCGCCGCTCTCCTCGCCTTGGAGGCCCACAACGCCCGGCTCCTGGCCCTCCGCCGCGAAAGGGCGCGCCAGAAGATTCTCCATCTGGAACGCGCCGCCCACAACCTTCGCAACCTTCGCCGCTCCTACGTCCCTCCCGCCCCTCCCGCCGCCTGCAATTCCTATTCTTGACACCAAGCGCGCCCGCGGACCGCGAAGCGTCGCGGGGCGCGGCGGCGTGCCGCCGCTTGCGAAAGCGGGAGCAAGCTCCCGCAGTCCAAAACCGGTTACCTTGCCGATGATTCTGCTGCTGCCATCCGGCGCAAGGAACAAGATTGACAGCCGCCGCTGTTTGAAGGCAAGCTCATCGCCACATTGCCAGACCAACCCTACACTCCCATGAATAGAACGATCATACATTCTCTGAAGGTCACCGCGCTGCTTTGCGGTTTTGCCCTGGTTTCAACCCCGCTTCTCCCGGCCCAGGAGGCCGCCGCCACTCCTGCCACCGCCGAAGAGGCCGTCATCCTCACCCCCAAACCGCCGCCCACGCCCCGCATCAACGGCGCAAAAGTCTTTGGCGCGCGTCCCGGCCATCCCTTCCTCTTCACCGTTCCGGCCACCGGCGACCGCCCCATGACCTTCAGCGCGGAAGGCCTCCCCGCGGGCCTGACACTCAACACCGACAACGGCCATATCACTGGCTCCCTCGCCAAGGAAGGCACTTACATGGTGACGCTCGGCGCCAAGAACGCCCTCGGCTCGGCCAACCGCCCCTTCAAGATCGTCTGCGGCCCGAACATTGGTCTCACCCCGGCCCTGGGCTGGAATAGCTGGAACTGCTTCGCCGGCGCCGTCACGCAGGAGCGCGTCAAAGCCGCCGCGGACGCGATGGTGTCCTCTGGCCTGATCAACCACGGCTGGACCTACATCAACATTGATGATTACTGGGAAAAGAACGAGAGGCGGACCAACGATCCCACCTTGCAAGGGGTCGGACGGGACGAAACCGGCAAGATCGTTCCCAATCCGCGTTTTCCCGACATGAAGGGCCTGACGGACTACATTCACGGCCTTGGCTTGAAGGCGGGACTTTATTCCGGCCCCGGCCCGACGACGTGCGGCGGTTGCATCGCCAGTTGGCAGCACGAAGAACAGGATGCCCAGAGCTATGCGGATTGGGGCTTTGACTACTTGAAATATGATTGGTGCAGTTATTCCCAGGTGGCGCCAGCCGGGACCAACTCAGGGGGGCGGCGCGGTCGAAATAATTTTGATCTTCCGACCATGAAAAAGCCGTATGAGGTGATGCGGGCGGCGCTGGACAAGGTGCCGCGCGACATCATGTACAGCTTGTGCCAGTACGGCATGGGGGAAGTCTGGAAGTGGGGCGCGGAGCCGACCATCCGCGGCAACAGTTGGCGCACCACCGGCGACATTAGCGACACTTGGCAGAGCCTGTCCAGCATCGGCTTCAGCCAGTTCGGCCATGAAGAATTCGCCGGCCCCGGCCACTTCAACGATCCCGACATGATGATCGTCGGCAAAGTGGGTTGGGGACCGCGCCTCCACCCGACGCGCCTGACCCCCAACGAGCAATATGTCCACGTCAGCCTCTGGTGTTTGCTCACCGGGCCACTCTTGATCGGCTGCGACATGACGGCGATGGACGACTTCACGGTCAGCCTGTTGAGCAACGATGAAGTTCTGGCGGTCAACCAGGACCCGCTGGGACGCCAGGCGGGCCGCCTGGTCAAGGATGGGAATTTGGAAATCTGGGCCAAGGCGATGGAGGATGGCTCCAAAGCCGTCGGGCTGTTCAACCGGAACAGCGATCCGACCAATGTGGTTGCCAAGTGGTCGGATCTGGGCATCACCGGCGAACAAACCGTGCGCGATCTCTGGCGCCAGCAGGATGTCGGCAAGTTCAGCGACGAGTTCCACACCATGGTGCCGCGTCACGGGGTCGTCCTGGTCAAGGTGACGGCGGCCAAGGCGGCTCCGTAAGTTAAAGCCGGCCCGACTCCACGTCGGTTAATTCAACTTCCTCGGGCCGGGCGGAGAGCGGAATGACCAGTGCGCCGCGCTCCAGATGGCCGCCGGTGTCGCCGCCGGCCCGGTGGAACTCGGCCACGCCAGCCACCTTGGCGGGTTGTTCGATGCGCAG
>JBEKUQ010000042.1:0-9275 GCA_049514835.1 Verrucomicrobiota bacterium
GTCAGGGCCTGTCCTTCCTTGGAGATGCGCGTCACGAAGGAAGCGCGGTCCACGATCTGGCTCACCGAATCCCCCTGGGCCAGCGGTTGCAGGGCCAGCCGCAAATTGAACGGCCGCGCGGCGTAGCGATACGCCGCCAAAATCGGCGCGTCGAAAAACAGCCGGTATTCCGCCGGCACTTCCCCCGGCTCCAGCGGCAGCAGCCCCGGCGAAACTTCCGTCGCCTTGACCTGGAATTGATACGCGCTGATCACCAGGGTGTAGCCCTGTTCGGATTGCGCGTCCAGCGGGCGCGCCCCCGTGAAGACCAGCGTTTCCCCCTGGCTCTTGAAGGGCCGGTCGTAAGTGGCCAGCAAGGTGTAGGCCCCCGCCACCGGGGTGTGCAACTGCACCACGTAGCCGCCGTTGGTCTTCTGCCAGTTGCGAATGTCCTTTCCCGAGAACTCCACGTTGTAGTACTCGTCGGACAATTCCACCTTGAACGACCCGACCGGCGCGCCCGACACGACATAGTTGACAAGGCTGCTCCCGTAGGCAATCCCTTCCCCGATGGAAAACAAATGCAGCGCGTCGGCCAGCACCGTTTGCGGCAGCCGTTCCACCCGCATCGTCGCCTGCCAGCCCGCGTCGCCCACCGCGTCGGTCAGCCGGAACGCCGCCTGAATGCCTTCCAGCTTTCCCGGAAAATACGCCGTGGCGATGTCCGTCAGCCCCTGGGTCTTCTCCGGCGTCAGCCGAAAGCCCGCGTCCGACGACACCCCGATGAAGCCGCGCACCGATTTGGCCTTCACCACCTCCAGCCGCGGCAGCGCCCAGCTTGGCTCCCCCAGGGCCTGATTGTGCTCCAGCCGCAACTGCACCAGTTGCCGTCCCGAAACCGGCTGCCCATAGACCAGCCGCAGTTCCGCGTTCGTTTCCCCGGGCGGCTCGGTGTGGACATCGTCGCTCAACCCCGGCGCGTTCAGGCGCGCCACGGCGTAACCTTTGGGCACTTTCAGCACCAGCTCCCGCAACGGCGCCTCGCGGATGTCCAGCTCGAATTCCGCGTCAATCACCAATTCGTTCTCCCCCAGGTGATACGCCACCCGCTCCGAGACGGCCAGCTCCGGCAAAATCTGGTCCGCCCGGATCCGCAGCGCAAAATCCGCCCCGGCAAAACGATAGACAAATCGCTGGTTGCCAGCCGCCCGGAAGATGGCCCGGGTCGCGTCGCTCTCCGGAAACTGATCCGGCGAAATCTGCGACGCCCCGCTGGCCTGCGCCACCTCCAGCCGCACCGCCCCTTCGTTGACAATGCGGAAATAGCCCGCAAACCGCGTCGCGTTCTCCGGCCGCACTTGCAGCACCTCCGCCGTCTGCGGAAAAACCCCCAGCGGCGTCTGCGTCTGCACCAGGATGGCGAACTGGTCCTTCTGCGGCTGATTAAGCTGGATGACCAGCCGCCGGTCCGTCGAATTGGGCACCGGCTCCGGCGGCGCCCACGACAGCACCTGGTCCCCCTGCACCCGCGTCACTTCCCCCTCCCCGTGCAGCAGCAGCGTCACCCGGTTCAATTCCCCCTGCATCACCTTGAAATTGAGCAGCGCCGTCTGCCGCATCAAACCGGGCAGCACGTTGACCTGCGACCACATCTCCGCCGAAAAGAAAAGTTTCCCTTCCGTTTCCGGCGCTGCTTCCTTCCAGGAAAACTTCACCGCGCCGCTGGCCGGCAGATAACTGACAAATTCGCTCCCCTTGCGTTCCGGCCGCGCCCCGCCGGGAAACTGGAACTGCGTTTCCGCCGCCAATCCTTGCAGCGCCACCGGCTGCAACACGCTGGGCGCCACCTGAAAATCCACCCCGTTCCAGTCGTCCGCCTGCCGCACCGCCGCGCTGAACCGCACCCGCACCGGGAACACCCCGCGCCGGTCAAATTCGAGGTAGAAATGGCTGTGGTCGGCCCGGATATGCTGGTTGCGGTTGGTGTCAATATCCGTGAGCGCGACCGGGCCGGAGAGCAAATCCAGCGTGCCGCCCTTGGCCTCCTCGACGTGCGCCGTGGCCGTCAGCGTGAAATCCGCCAGGCCGCCGCTCAGATTCCCCGTCAGCTTGAAATCACTGAGCGTGACCGGCGCGGCAGGAGCGCCCGCCGGTTTGATCGTGGACGACGCCGGCTTGAATCCGCCGCCCGCGGCACAGCCTGTCAACAGCACAACCGACACGAGAAATGAGATGGTTTTCATAATTTTGAGTGATTCCAGGCAGGGCAGATGGGCGGGGTTATTCATAAACAAATTTGACGGTGGCGGGAGCGCCGGGTTTGACGGTGATGATCTGTGCGGGAGGACCCTGTTGACCACGGGAAGGATTGGTGTGGCAGGTCAAACGATAATCACCGGGTGGCACATTGTTGAATTCAAAGGTCCCATCGCCCTTCACCGTGGCGCCGCCTCCCCAGGAGCCGGTTTTCAGGCCGCCCGCGGCCTCGACAAATATCATCAAAGGCTGGCCGCCGTGACTGGCCAGCGCCTGGCCCGATGGATCCGCCACACTCCCTTTAATCCCGCCCGCGCGGTTGAGGCGCAAGGTGAGGTTGTCCGACGGCACATCGTAGAGAGTGGAGGCATCGGAAAAGCAGTAGCCCTCTGCCGTGACGCCCAACTGGGCGAAACCGGTCGCCAAGTTGGCGATCTCGAAATGCCCGGTTTCATCGGTCTCGACCGCGAATTTGTCGGTGGCTTTGTATTGCTGGCCGTTATCGTAGCCCTGCCCGTTGGACGCCAACAGGCCTCGAGGTTGCACGATCGCCCCTTTCACCGGCTTTCCTTCTGAATCAGTCACGACCCCGCTGAGGCGCGCGGCTTTGGCCAGCTCCACCGAGTATTTTGCGAAGGCCGGGTGGAGCAGGGAGCGTTCATCGAGCAAGCGCGGCGCGTAGCCTTCCGCCGTCACCCGCACCCACCCTTGATAGTCGCCCGCCGCGATCTTTTCGAGGCGGACTTGGCCGGAGGCGTCGCTCACTTCCTCGGCGATCCGCTCGGAGTTCCATTGCGGACTTGGATTGGTCGTCCAGGTCATCCGATCCAGGATGAAATGGGCGCCTGGGACGGGCTTGCCGTTGTCCATGTCAAAAAACTCGGCTTGCAGGATGGAGCCGCCGGTCAGGTCAACGCCCGCCGCCGCCGCCCGTTCATCCCGGACATGCAGTTGAGGGGGCACGGCGACTTTGGCCCAATCCACCTTGCCGCCGCCGACGTACACCGTCAGGCAGGGCGGGTCCACCGGCTTGTGCAGGCGGCCCTCCGGTGCAGGCAAATTGAATCTTGGATTGTTATAGAGGCGGTTCCAACTGGCTGGAACCCAGACGGTGAAGCCCCAGTCCGCCTGCTGCTGGAGAATATCGTCGGTTTTGGGGCCGTCTTGGATCACCAGATCAAGGGCCGGGGCGCGAATGGCGGCAAAAGCCGCCAGGGCCTGGTTGAACGCCGCCGTGTCGCCGCGATAAGCAAAATGCCACTCCCCGCCGCCGAAGGGGGGACCCTCCCACCAACCGAGACGGGATTGCAGATTGGCCACCGCCAAAGCCCCCTCGGGCCAGCCGGCGTCGCCCACAGGCGCATTGCCGATGCCGCTAAGAATGAGGGCGGAGGCGGTCAGTGGGACCAGCCAAAGGCCAAAGGCCGCGAGCGCGAGAATAGGAGTTTTCAAAATTGCTTTGCCGGGATTCATTGGAGGCCCCCGCGCTGGCGCAGCAATGCGGTCAGGTCCTTGTTGTCGTGCAGCATCGCCAGGTCCAAAGCCGTTCTGCCCTGATTGTCTTTCGCGTCCATGTCCGCGTTGCTGGAAATCAGCAACCTCGCCAGGTCTTTGTATCCCAGGCCCACCGCCACGTGCAGCGGGGTCATGCCCTCGCGGTTCTTGGCATTCACGTTCGCCTGGTGCGCCAGGAGCAAGGCCGCGATCTCCGTGTAGCCATTCTCCGCCGCCACGTGCAGCGGTGAGCGGCCGGCGTCCTCCTGGAAGTTCACATCGGCCTTGTGCGCCAGCAGCAATTCCACCACGTTCTTGTGGCCTCCAAATACCGCATTGAGCAGGGGCGTCCACCCGCCGTGGGCCTTGGCTTCCACGTCCGCCTGGTTGGCCAAAAGCAATTCCGCCACGTCCCTGTGCCCATACTCCGCCGCCATGTGCAATGGCGCTTGGCTGGCGTAACTTTCCTGGTTGTTGACCAGGCCGGGATTGGCCTTGATCAAAGCCTTGGCCTTCTCCAATTTCCCGTTCAAGGCCGCTTCATGCAGACTTCCCGCACCCTCGCCCCCCGGCGGAATCGCCGCTGACAAGGCTTGCCGCATAGGCGGCCGCAGGTTGAGCCACCTCTGCGCGTCCAGCCATTTCTTCAAATCATCAGGTCCCATTTTGTCCCATCCAGGTCCGTCCAGCTTCAGCATCGCCGTCCACGCCGGGTCATTTTGGTCGTCCGGCGCAAAGCGCCCGTCGGCCTCGCGCTGCAAAAACATCAGATAGCGCACCGGTTGATTGGGATCGAAGGAGGCCAGGGCGAAGGCGGCGTCCCACACGCCAGCCGGGAGCGGGTTTGCCAGCCGATAGTGATGCACCACCACTTTCTTCAGACGGCTGTCCCCTTTCAATACCATGCTGACCTCAAATTCCGTGGACAGCCCGACAACTGGAATGTCCGGCGCAATGTTCCGAAGATTTGTGAGTTCAGCAGTATCCTTGGTCGAGAGGGGCCGGGCGACGACAATAATGTCCGCCAGCTTTTCCATTTCGCGGAAGGTGCGCAAGGCAATTTCACGGGCCTGCGCCAGGAAGGTTGAGGCTGCCAGGACCAGAAGACTGACACTGATGGATTTCATGATATACTTGACTGGATCATTTGGCGCCGCTGACCGGCGCGACCAGCACTTTCACTTCAAGGTTCGAGGGGATGATTGCCGGGTCAAAGGCGATCTTGCCGCCGGTCCAAAAATGCGCTTCCAGAACGTAATTGGTGTCGTTGGGAGTTCGGGTGGTCCCGTCCTTATGGCCCTCCAGCCACGCTCGCGGAGCGCCGTCCACCCTCCAGTCGCAAGGCCGCTTGTTCCCGCCTCCCAGGTCGAAGGCTTCGCCCGCCCCTTCATGCAGAATCAGCCGGTGCTTCTCGATCCCGTGCAGCTTCGCGTATTTATCCAGAAACGCCTTAAAATCGGTTTTCGTTCCTGCAAAAAAGAAGGTGTCCGCCGCATTCACCCATAACCCGCCGATGCGATTGGTTGTGTTGACCAAATCACTCATCCCCTTCGGCCAGGAAGGATTGCTCACGTCCTTGCCGTTCGGATAATCGCCACCCATGCCCTGCGCGTGCGCAGGACACAGTGCAACGCCGCAAGCCAGAACCGCCTGCCAAAATTTCTCTCCGAGCTTCGTTTTCATATTCCTGGTCATCTACGGTCAAAACCTTTTCCTCACTCGCTCATTTCTTGCGCCTTTTGCGCCTTTTCGCGGCCAAGAGCGTTCCCTTTCCCCTCTCCCATCTCCCGAATCATTTAGCGACAGGCTCCCGGCTGCACCCAAAAGGTGATCCGGTTTGGAAGGAAGATTCCGTCGGCGAGACGCCGACGGGTGCAACCGGGACGGTCGCGCTCCCCAGAAAGTCGCTCATGATTGGGGTTCCCATCTCCGCGCCTCAATTTCATCATTAATGTTTTATCATTTATAATTTAGCATTTATCATTTTCCTGAAATGCTTTTGGCTTCGCGGATCATCGTTTCCAGAAGCTTGGGGCGAACGTCGGCGCCATAGACCTCCGGCACGCCGCGCAAATAACCGAGCAACTGGTCCGGCGTGACGCCGCCGGCGTAAGGACTTCCCGCCAGCCATTCCGAAAACGCGCTCGCCGTGGCCGCCAGCCGCATCGCCGCGCTCGCCTGGTCCAGCGCCGCCGCCGTCCCCGTGTAAGGCACCGCCCAGGCGTGTTCGTAATAAGCCGTCGTGCCCGGCGCGCGATACCGCGCGTACACCGTGCAAATCGGGCCGGCCCCCGCCGGATTGAGTTCCACCGTGTAAAGAGCATTCCCGGATTCCGCCGCCCCCATCTGCGCCGCCTTGACCGTGTTGTCGCGAAACTCCTCCTTCTTGAGCTGGTCCTTGGCGTAGCCGATCTGCCGGTAAGAAACCACCCGCGCCGGATTGAACTCCACCTGCACCTTCACGTCCGACGCCGCCACCCGCAGCGCCCCGGCCAACTGTCCGGCAAACCCCGCCGCCGCCTCTTCCGGCGTGTTGATGAATCCGTAGCGCCCTCCGCCCGCGCGGGAAATCAGCTCCAGCAAATTATCGTTGTAATCCTCCCAGCCCACCCCGAAACAATCCAGCGCCACCCCCTGGGTGCGGTTGGCCGCCACCGACTTCTTCAAATTCTCCGGCTCGACGTCCCCGAGGTTGGCCGCGCCGTCTGTCAATAATACAACCCGGTTCTCCCCGTTGGCCAGGTAATGCCGTAGCGCCGTGGCGTAGGCCAGCCGCATGGCCTCCTCCAGATTCGTCCCGCCTTCCGGCGTCAGCGCTTCCAGCGCGTCAACCAGTCCCGCAAGCTGGTTCCCCGGCACGCCGTCGGCCCACAAGCGCGCCGTCTGCGCGAACACCACCACGCTGACCCGGTCCTGCGGCTGCAACTCCGTCGCCAGCACCCGCAGCGCCTCGCGGATGATCGCCACCCGGTCCGCCCGCTCCATCGAGCCGGACTTGTCAAGCAATAAAACCAGATTCAGCGCCCGTCCCCCCTGCCGTCCCGCCGCCGCCGTTTTCAGCGAAAACCGCAGCAGATCGCGATTGGGCGCGAGCGGATAACCGGCCCGTTCCCAGGCGAAACTCAGGGCCGCACCCAGGCCCGCCTCCGGATCGCGATAATCAAAGGCGTTGATGAACTCCTCGCTGCGCACCGTGGCCGCGTCGGGCAAGGCTCCGTTCTGCAAGGAAGCGGCGGCCAGCTTGAAGGAAACATCGCTGACGTTGAGGGAGAAGGTGGAAAAGGCGTTGTCGCGGGTCTGAATCTCCGGCTGCGGCACCGGCGCCGGACCCGCCGGCTTGCGCGCCGGCGCGGCGTCGTATAGGACGACAGCCTTGGGGGAAGTTGTGGCACCGCCCAGGATAATGCCCTGGTTTTCCGTGCTGGCCGCCGCAGGCGCTCTCGTCGCAACTTGACGCATCCTAACATCGCCCGGTGTGTTGGCAGCCGCCGCCGCCGACGTGGTTTGCGATTGCTCCGCAAGCGTCCCCGCCGCAAATCCTTCACCCAGGGCAACCGTGGCTGGTTTATTCGCAGCCTCCATAGACGGCGCGGCTTTCAGTTGGTGCAGAGCCGGCGCAGCAGGAGTGGCAGCCTCCGCCACCGGCGCGCTTTCGTTCCTTCCCGCAAAAACATTGCCCATCATGGGTGTGTCACCGAGGACAGTCACCTCCTGTCCGCCTGGTCCATTAGCCACCGCACCCGCAATTCTCCAAGCCCCAACCGCGTCCTGCCCCGGCAAATAGACCTGAGTCGCGCGCTTCTTTCCCTCCGACGCTTCATCCACAAGCGAGAAAACCGGCGCAGGACTATCAAGTAAACCCCGGGCCTTCGCCAACCGGTCTTGGCGCGCTGCCTCCTCCTTATCCTGTCCGCGTTGTCCGTTACCCGGCTCAACTTCCGAAATTGTTCCTGCATTCTGCCAGCTCAGCGTGCTAGAACTGGACGACATTTGCGACGAATCCAATTGCGACGCCAATTGCTTGCGCCTCAACGAGTCATCCTGCTCGGGCGTCGCGCGGCCAAACTGCTCCGAGCTCGTGCCGGATGACCTGGCATTCTCCCTTGCCAATCCCGCCAAAGGAGCCGACGAGTCGTCGTAAAATCCCCGCACAGCAGCCGAAAGCGGGCTGTTGGTGCGTAAGGTGACGCCATTAGCAGAGAGAACTCCGTTGGTCCTAACCGCAACAACATCACCGGCTTGGTCGGCGCGAAGCTCCTGGAGCCTTTCCCGCCCCGCCGCGAGGTTCTGCAGCGCCGCCTGGTCCATCGGAGTGTCCGGTAGCAAGGATGCCCCGGGCAAAGTGTTCACACCGGCGTTGCCGCCGCCGCCTCCGAAGCCTCCACCGCCAGCGCCACCCCCGCCGAATCCGTCAACGCTGATGGCTCCGCCTGCAAATGTGCCGCCGCGACCGCCTCCGCCGCCGCCAGCACCGCCCCTCCCCCTCCCGCCACGGCCACCGCGGCGAACCGCCCCGGCACCGCTGCCATCATCAGCCGCCACGGCACCGCCGCTCGCGACCACGCCAGGCCCGGAAGTAGCCGTCCCCGCCACCGCGCCAACCGCGCCAGGACCAGCCACCGCCGCCAGTTTGGGCGCATCAGCAAAACTGACACCTGCTTCGATGTTCGTTTTGTTCGCGTCGGTGGTCCTGTAGAATATTTGGCCGGTAATCGGAGCAGGGGTGGCAGTTGCCGGCGCGGCCTGTCCTTGTTGCGGATAGGCGCTTTGCGAAGCGTTGCCGCCACCGCCAGCAAAAGTATTGGCGCCGTAGAGCGTCGCGGCCTGCCCCCCTTGGGCGGACGCTGAGGTTGCGCCGCCGTTACCTGCAAAGGTGTCGCCTTTTATCATGATGGTGCCGAGGGAGCTGTTTTGGCTGGACAGCGCCGACGATTGCGATTGCGCCCCCGATTGCATCCGCATCACCAAGGCATTTTGCTCAGAGGTTGTGCTGGCGCTCTTGCCGCCTGCACCAAACAGGTCTTTCAGCGGATCCTGCAGGGCCAGCACGTCGGAATGCTGCGGCGTGAAAAGGATCGCATTGCCTGCCGAATCAGAGTTCAAATCCTTGACGACTTGGGTCGGATTAAGGCTTTGAACCGGAATAACCTCCGTCACCATCTGCACATCCAGCGGGATTGAGGCCGGAGTCGTCGTGGTGCCAAAGCCCGATGATTCGCTCAGGAGTTGCAGTTCCTTGTCAACGCTCACGCCGCGCCAATTCATTTTCAGGCCCTGATCCGCCGCGCCAATGTTCGGGCCGGTGTCGGCGCTCTCCTCCGTCTTCCCCATGTAAATGGGCGTTGCCGCCGGCCGCGTGGCCGCGGGAGGCAGGACGGCGACGTTCATTTCCAAATTGCCGAGCTCCCACGTGCCGCGTTCCCCCCCCGCCCCAGGCGCATTTGTAGCCACATGCGTCCCATAGGCCCCATCCGTCCTATCCCCCCCCGCCTTTCCTCCACCCTGATCGCCGCTCATTACCTGGTATCCCTCTCGCGCAGCTTGCG
>JBEKUQ010000043.1:0-9227 GCA_049514835.1 Verrucomicrobiota bacterium
CCACATCACTTGCGCATTTTCGACGAAGTTCTCCTCCTCAGTGTCCCCTCGGCGCCTTTGCCTTGAAAGGCCTTTCTTATCCGTGAAATCCGCGGTTCAATTCTTTTTGGTTGCGGCCTGGCCGCGCTGGGCCTTTTGCGCCTTTTCGCGGCCAATCCGCAATCCGCAATCCGCAATCCGCAATTCTCCTGCGCCCTTGCGAAGGAGGAACGCCGGTTTGTCATTTCCGCGCAAATGTGGCACGATGAGCGGCGATGTTCACCGGCGACTCGGTGCGGATTGACAAGTGGCTCTGGGCGGTGCGGGCATTCAAAACCCGCAGCCTGGCCTCGGATTCCTGCCGCCACGGCCACGTCCAAATCGCCGGCCAGCCCGTCAAACCCTCCCGCCAGGTGCGCGTCCATGACGTCATCGTGGTGAAGAAAGATCAAATGACGCGCACCTTCAAAGTGCTGCAATTGATCGAGCGGCGCGTGGGCGCGCCCGCCGCCAAGCAATACGCCGAGGATCAGACTCCCGCCTCCGAATGGGAAAAGCCGCGCGAACCGTCCTTCCGCCCGTTCGTCCGCCCGAAAGGATCGGGCCGGCCCACCAAGAAGGAACGGCGCCAGATTGACGCGCTGGATTCAACGGGGCCGCCGGAGGATCCGTAATCTTGCGCCTTTTCCCTTCCAAAGGAGCCGTGCAAAACAAGTTCCGACAATCAGCCGCCATTCAAACCTTATCGAGATGGCTTCAGAAGGCGCAGCTTTGAAGGCGATTGAGAATTGAAAATTGAGAATTTGTCATTGGTAATTGAGCCGTGCTTTTCAATTGCCAATGACAAATCTTCAATGACCAATTCTCAATCTTCGGCAACGGCCTTGTTCCAAAGGCCGCCAGTAAATCGGCAGTTATTTTTTCACGGACCCAAAGTTGATTCTCTCCCGTTGAGAGTTGCTGCTGATCGCGGCTTGACGCCGCCCGTAGTTGATGCTCATCGCCCCGCCCAGCAGGTTGCGCACGCCCGCTTCCGCGCAGCCGAGGGATTGCATTTTCGCCGCGACCCCGCGCTGCGCCGGATAGTTTTGCAGCGACGCAAAAATGTAGGCGTGGGTGGCGGAGTCTTTGCAGAATAATTTGCCGAACCACGGAACCAGGAGTTTCAAATAAGCGAAATACCACCAGCGCCAGAACGAGTTGTCCGGCTTGCCGAAGTCAAGCACAAGGAGACGCCCGCCGGGCCGCCCCACCCGCCACATCTCCTCCAGCCCGCGCTCCCAATCGGCCAAATTGCGCAGGCCGTAGGCCACGGTCACGATCTCAAACGATTGGTCGGGGAACGGCAGCCGCAGGGCGTCGCCGCGCAGAAATTGTATCGGCGGCGGGGTTGATGGCGGCGGTCGCGGTCCGCCGCCACGGGGGGGAAGGGGAGTTTTGGCGCGTTGTTCCGCGACGGCCAGCATGGCGGGGCTGAAATCCAGGGCCGTCACTTCCGCGCCGCTTCGACGCAGCGCAAAGGCCACGTCGCCGGTGCCGCAGCACACATCCAAGGCGCGATCGCCAGGCTGGACGCCGGCCATTTTGACCAGGGTGCGCTTCCAACGGCGGTGCAGGCCCAGGCTTTGCAGGTCGTTGATGAGATCGTAACGGGGCGCGACGATGGCGAAGAGATCCTCCACCCTGGCGGCGCGCTACTCTCCCGGTTGATGGAATTTATTGTTTTCCAAGCCGGGGAACATTGTAACCGGGCGGGCCGAATTGCAAACTCCTCTCGCGCCGCTTCGGGCGCGTGTCATATTCTCTTAATCTTAATCCTAATCTTAATCTTAATCTCCCTCATCTGTTTGAAGATTAAGAAATCGGAAATGCACCCGCCGCTTTGGGCGCGGTCAAGGCGCGTTGGTCGGAGGGGCGTTGGTGAGACGGACGTTGGTTGCGGCCGTTGCGTCCATTCTGCCGCGCAGTCCTTCCATTCTGCCACGCAGCTCTTCCATGAAGTCGTTGCTGCCGCCGCGATTGGGGTTGCGCGACCAATTGCCTCCACCTTCCCCGCCGCGTCGTCCCCTGCCTGGTCCAAATCCGGGTCCCAGGCCTTCGTTCCTTTGCTCGCGTTCTTTGCGCAATTCGGCAAACTTCTTTTGCTGGTCGGATGTCAAAAGCTGGCTGATGGCGTCATAGGCCCGTTCCACTTCCGCTGTCAACAACGGGGCAATTGTTTTGCGGATGGCGGCGTTGGTGGCTTGGCTGTCCTGCACAATCTTCACTATTTTGTTGGTCTGCTCGCTCGTCAGGTTTATTTGCGCCTGCGCCATCTGGTGCAGAATATCATTGACCGGTCGCGCTCCAGGCAGACCGTAGGAAGGCCCGCCCGGACCGGAGGGAGGACGACGCACCCGCTGTGTTTCTATGACCAGGGCGCCGGTGATCACACCACAGACAAAAATAACCATGGTGGCTAGAATGACCTTCCAGGGGCTCACCAAAGTTCCTCGAGATGCTGATCGGAGGAGGCAAATACCGCGTGTTCAAACGCCTGGGCGAAGGAGTCGGAATTCTCGGCTTTCGGGGCGGAGGCAAGGGACCAGACGCCGCACAACAGGGTGATGGCCACGCACGAAAGGGCGGCCCGCCACAGAGGCTGGCCCCACAACGCCCACTGGTTCGCCGGCGACAGGCCGGCCAGACGCGCCATGATGCGCTTCTCAAAGGCATAAGGCACATGGTCTTGCGGCGGCGCCCGGCGGGCTGCGTTGATCAGTTTGGTTTGCAAGTCGCTCGGCTTCATAACGCTATTTCTACAGACGCCTGTCTTGCGCAGACGGTTACATGTACTTCTCTTTGGTGATTTTTGCCAGTATTTTCCGCATTTCCGCCCGCGCCCGGAAAGCCCGGACCTTGACCAGCGGAACCGACCAGCCGGTCATCTCCGCGATTTCCTTGACGGGGCGCTCTTCGATTTCGAGCAGGGTGATGACCAGCCGGGCCGACGGGGACAGGCGGCTGAGGATGCGCTGGATCAGTTGCCGCGCCGCCTCGGCGTTCTCGTCGGCGGCATCCGGTTCGACGACGTATTTGTCCAGCCACTCGCTTTCCGGCTGGGACAGCTCGCTGAAGGCCTTCTCCCGGCTGCGCTGGTGGGCGCGGAGGAAATCGTAGCAGGTCCGCACCGCCAGGCGCATCAGCCAGTGCTCAAACGGGGCCTCGCCCCGGAAGCCGGCCAGTTTTTGAAAGGCCTTGATAAAAACCTCCTGCACGATGTCCTCCACTTCGCTCTCGCGGCGGGCGTAACGGCGGGCGGTGGCAAAGACGCGCGGCTGATACTTTACCACCAGCGGCTCAAAGCTTGCCGGGTCCCCCTGGAGCACCGCGGCGATCAACTCCGCGTCAGTCAGCTCCATCGCACTTAGCCGCGGGTAATGCCGAAGGCCTGCTCAAATTCGGCGGAGAACTTGGCCACCTCCGCCATGATCAGGGGCGGTTGCTGGCTGATGGTGGTGAGCATTTTGTCGCGCATTTCGGGGCGGAACCGGATCATTTCCAAGGCGGCAACCACCATGGCCAACTGGTTGTTGATCTCGTGGCGCATGTGCGCGAGTTTGTTGTTCAACTCGGCCAATTGCGCGGCGGTCAACGACGCTGGGGTAGTCGGGCCGCCCATTTGCCCAAGCATGATCCCCTTCGCGCCGCAAATCAAGCATGTTCGCACGCCCTGTCGCGCGCCCCCTGCCGCCTCCTCAACTGGCGGGAGGATTTCCAAAATGCGCCGCGTGGCTGGCGTAGGCGGCGGCGTCCTCCAGCATCGCCTCAATCGCCGCCGCCACGGGCGCCGCCTTGGCCAGCCCGGAAAAAACGGCCCGGTCGCCGATGTTGCTCGTCAATACGAAGGTTGGCCGTTGGGTGACTTGGAGGGCGTGGAATTCGGCCGTCGTGGCGCGGAGGCGTTTTGCTATTTCTGCGGATTGCGCTTTTGCCAGCAGCTTGTTGGCGTCCAAACCGGCCGCTTTGGCCGCCACGGCCGAGGCGATTTTGGCTTGCAGCACCTTTTGCCCCTCGCGCAGCGCGGCAGTGGCGATGGCCAGGCGGACGCGGTCGTCGGTCACGCCGAAATCCCGGGCCGCTTCCGCCACGGCATTGGGAGCGAGATACTCCTTTTGGCCGGCTTCAAACCAGCCGGTATTGAGCATGAAAGGGGAGCGCATGATGGTGCCGCTGCGCCGGTAGAACCATTCGGCCTGGGCCGTTGAGGCGGGGAGGACGCTCTCGTCCAGCAGGGCGATGCGCCAACTGAATTCCACCGGCTTGGCGGCGTAGCGCTGCTTCAGTTCCGCCCAGGACGGCTCGGCCCAATAACACCACGACGACGTGACATCGAGATAGTAAATGATTTTGACGTTCATCCGGGCCGAGCCTAACCGGTCCCGCTAAAATCGGCAATCCATTTGCCGCCCTCCAGCGCAAGACCCGGAGCATTAGCGAGTTTTCGGCGCGACCGTCTCGGACGCACCCGTCGGCGTCTCGCCGACGGGATCTTCTCTCCAAACCAGATCACCTCTTGGGTGCATCCGGGAGCGCATCGCTAATCATTCAGGCCAGACCGGGTTTTACCTTATTTGCGGAGAGGACGGAACGGGACTATTTTAGAGCGTGAGAACGTTTTTCTTGAAAGGGATTTTCACGGCGGCTGGAGTATTTGGATTCATGGCCGGCGCGGCGGTTGCCGCTCCCCAAGCCGCCACAAATAACAGCCAAGGCCTCGTTCCAAGAAGTGATGCCACTGCGCCCTTGGTCCCAAGGAGCGCCAGCGCCACGCCCATGGTGGCAGCGTCCACACCGCAACCTTACGCGCCCATCGGCGGCGCCTTCACCCCGGCATTGATGGGCCGTTCACCGTGGGATGATTATTTTAGCCGAACCAACCGGGTGGGATTGGGCGGCTCGCTCGGCCTCGCGCCTCTGGGAGGAATCTGGTACGCCGGCCCGGTGGGCGGAACAATGAATGGGCCGATCGGCCCCGGTGGCCGTCTGACCAATGTATTCGTCGGCGGGGCTTTGTCGCCAGCTTTTCCCCCGGGCGGAGTCCTGACTGGACGCCCGCCAGGAGGCCAGTTTGGCACCAACATTCTGGGCGGAATTCGCAGCCCCAACTACTCGTTCACCAACGGTCCCAGTGGCGTGATCGTTGGAGGCGCTCAACCAGCCGGCGCTTCGCCGGGAGGCATAATTGTTGGCGGCGCTCCTCCCGGCGGAGTCATCGTCAAAGGAAGCTCTCCCGGCGGCGTGCTCGTCGGCAGCCCTCCTCCCATCACAAACGCCCCCGGCGGACATCTCCAGTGATGACCTCGGACGACGGGGAGTTGGCGGGAAAAAGTGCGTGTCGCATTTCCGGCTCAGGGTTAAGTTGGACGGCTCAAATTGTTTCGCCTCGGCGGTGGTGTCTTGCCTTTTTGCCTGAATGAGAGCTTCCTGAACCGCTGCTGTGACCCAGCCAAAAACAATTTATTTCGACTACAATGCGACAACGCCGCTCGATCCGGTGGTGCGCGAAGCCATGCTGCCGTTTTTGGGCGGGGTCTTCGGCAACCCTTCCAGCATCCACCATATCGGGCGGCAGGCGCGGTCCATCCTGGATGATGCCCGCGAGCGGGTGGCGCAAGTTTGGAGATGCAAGCCGAGCGAAGTCGTGTTCACGAGCGGCGGGACGGAAAGCAACAACATGGCGATAATGGGCATATCTCGTGGGCTACGCGACAAGGGGCGGCATCTAATCACTTCCCGAATCGAGCATCACGCGGTGCTTCATTGCTTGGAGTATTTGCAGGAAAAGGAGGGTTTTTCGGTCAGTTACCTTCCCGTTAACGATAAAGGGCTGGTTTCGCCTGAAGATTTGGCGAAGGCGATTCAACCGGATACAATTTTGGTATCCATTATGGCGGCTAACAATGAAATTGGCACTGTGCAACCTGTTGCGGCCCTTGGCGAGATTTGCCGGTCTCGCGGCGTTGTTTTTCACACCGATGCGGTGCAATGGTTTGGCAAGGAACCTTTTGCATCCATCCATCAATTCAATGCCGACTTGGTTTCGGTTTGCTGCCATAAATTTCACGGACCCAAGGGCGCGGGCGCCTTGTATGTTCGCTCTCCGTTGCATCCTGAGCCGATTCTTTTTGGCGGCAGCCATGAAAACGAGCGGCGCGCCGGAACAGAAAACATGGCCGGGATTCTTGGCTTTACGGAGGCACTTGTCCGTTTTATCAGCCCGCCAGTGTTCCCATCGGAAATGCTGAAAAGTCTGACAGCGCGATTGATTGCCCTCGGCGATTCCGTGGAGGGTGTTCAATTTCGCGGTTCGCAGCAAGACCGCCTGGCCAATACCGTCGCGTTTACCGTAACCGGCTGCGACAGCATTGCGCTGCTGGCGGGGCTTGATCTGCTGGGAATTTGCGCCTCGAGCGGTTCAGCTTGTTCGGCGGGTTCATTAGAGCCGTCGCACGTCTTGCTGGCCTTGGGCGTTGAGAAGTCCGTCGCCAACTCGCTGGTTCGGTTTTCCCTTGGCCGGGAATCAACTTTGGAGGAGACAGCTTTCGTCGCGGACGCTTTTCCCCGTGTCATCAAGCAAGCGCGTTGTCATTGAAATGCCTGTGAATTGTTTGTGCCCTTTGCCAACAACCCGGTCTTTATCGGCATCAGCGTTTTCTGGCGGAGGATTATCCACAGAGATTCTTATGCGCAAGTGGTTGAACGACGGCTTGACAACATCCATTTTTTCAATTATTCACCACCCTTAATAATAATAATCTTTCTTTGTACACCAGAACATCATATTAAGAGGATTGCATGAACCTGACCATCGCCAAAGAAAAGCTCCTGCACGGCCTTCAGGCTGTTCAAAATGTGGTGAGCACACGCACCACCCTGCCTATTCTTTCCAACGTGCTGATGAAAGCAGAGGGCAACAAAATGGAGTTCACCGCCACCGATCTGGATGTGACGATCAACTGCACCGTGGAGGCCACTGTGAAAAAGAAAGGGGCCACCACCATCCCGGTGAAGCGGTTTTTTGGCGTGGTGCGGGAACTGGGCAGCCCGGAAATCGAGCTGGAGGTGGATGAAAAACATGCGTGCAGCATCCGCGCCGGGGCGTCATTTTACAAGATCAACGGTTTGAGCGCGGATGAATTTCCGCCCATCCCGAAGTTCAAGGAGGACAAAAAGATCATCGTGCCGCAGGAAAAAATGAAGAGCATGCTGCGCAAGACCTCGTTCGCCATCTCGACCGATGAATCCCGCTATGTTTTAAACGGTATTTTTGTCATCCTCAAGGAACATAAGATGACCATGGTGGCGACCGATGGCCGTCGGCTGGCCTTGGTGGACGAAGAAGTGGACATCCCGGAAAACAGCCAGGGCGAGTTCATTCTGCCGACGAAGGCCGTTAATGAAATTACGCGCCTGCTTGGCGACAAAGGGGACGTGGAAATGAAATTCAGCGAGAATCAAGTTTCGTTGTCGTTGGCGGATGAAAAGGGCAACACCGCGGTGGTGATTTCCAAATTGGTCGAGGGCAACTATCCGAATTACAAGCAGGTGATCCCCAGCGACACCAAGGAACGGGTGGCCCTGCCGCGTGAGGAGATGCTGGCGGCACTACGCCGCGCGCAAATTATGACCAGCGACAAGGCGAATTCGGTGAAGCTGGCCTTTGGACGGAATAATCTGGCCATCACCGCCAATTCGCCTGATGTGGGCGAGGCCCGCGAAACGCTGGCCATCAATTACAAGGGCAAGGATTTGCAAATCGCTTTTAACCCCGCCTACCTGATTGACCCTCTCAACGTGTTGACGGAGGACGAAGTTTTCCTGGAGTTGATTGACGAGCTGAGTCCTGGCGTGCTCAAGATCAACGGGCCGTTTCTGTATGTCGTCATGCCCATGCGGTTGAGCTGAGGGGTGGCGCGCCGGAAGCGTAAAAAATCACCAAATCACCCAACAGTCCTTGGCTTTCCTGGGACTGCACCCTGTTAGTTGTACCTAAGTGCCTGGTCGTGAAGTCGCTGGATTCCAGCTTGCGTTCAGTGAAGCCCCGGCCAGGAGCACATCCGAGGCGACTTGAGGCTTCCATCCGTGAATTTCATCGGGGCATAGTTCATCTTCACGCGAGCCACCGCACCCTGCCGCGCTCCGCGCGGCACGCCAGCGCACGCCAGCGTTGCCAGGCCAAAACTCGGCGTCAAGTCCCTGAGGCAGGGGAGTGAAGTCCCTCGAATTTGAGAGAGGGCGAGACAATATCCCAGAACACTTGCTTGGTCCCTCGGTTCACAAGAGAGGTGGAAAAGTTTAACGGAAATCTTGCTCCGCTCAGTTCTGAGTAGCGGCCTATGACGCCCGACTGTATAATCCTTTCCACAGTATCACGAAGGAGGGCTTCAGGCAACGGCACGTAGCTCTGAGATTCACACAACGGGCTGCCAATGAGCTTCAGATGGGTTTCCAGGTCATTTGGGATTCCCAAATCCTCTCGAATCTTGCGCGCCAGATCGTTCGTTGGGCAGGAGTTGAGCTTTCTTATAATTTTATCATTTCTGGAACGCACAGATTCTTCGTAGGACGCTTGGTCAACGCGGCGGACAAGCGTGATTTTGGAAATGGCCGATTCAGCCGACAGGGATACTGAGAATATTTCATGAGGCGAAAGATCGCCCCGTTGAAGATCGCTCGCATCAAAGCCTGGCCCAACAACTTCGACCCACAACTCCCGGCTGCTTTGAAACACGAGGTTCATATTGTGCATGTTCAGGAGCGGGTCAGCCCTCTCATAAACCGCGACAATACGATCAAGCGTGAAAAAAAATCCAATAGCCTCCTGAAGCAAAGATTGTCCAACTAGAAAGCCGCCACGCGGGTGTGGAGGAATTTCGGGTCGTTTATCATGCCGGATTAGGGACACTGTAGAACCCGTCTCTTCCAAAAAAAGCCGCAGGTCATTTAATAGACCAGGGTATGATCTCGTAACAATAATCCCTGACAATGTAGGTAATCCGCAAATGCTCAGTAAACATGCACTCCACAGTTTCCAGAATCCCCGCAAGTCGCCAATGGCTATCTTAACGTCATCCGGTTTCCGCAGATCATAATAAGGCAAATTCACACGACAACGGCATGTAGTCGGTCAACCGAGGACTCGGCGGCGCCATTCAAAAGCTCCCTCGCAACCCACTCGGCCGCTTCTTGCGTCGGATATTCTCGCC
>JBEKUQ010000044.1:0-11200 GCA_049514835.1 Verrucomicrobiota bacterium
CGCCATCCTGGTGTTCTTTTACGCGGCCATTTTGGGCACCCAACTGACCTGCGATTGCTTGAGCGCGGAAAGAAGGGAAGGGACCCTCGGCCTGCTCTTTCTCACCGATTTGCGCGGCTACGACGTCGTGTTCGGCAAACTGGCGGCCACTTCCCTGCACGCCTTCTACAGCGTCATCTCGCTCCTGCCCGTGCTGGCCATTCCCCTCCTGCTGGGCGGCGTGGCCAACGCCGAGGTCTGGCGCGTCGCCCTGGTTGCGGCCAACCTCCTTTTCTTTTTCTTGAGTGTCGGCATTTTTTCCTCGTCGGTCTGCCGCGAAGACCAACGCGCGCTGGCCCTGTCCGTTTGCATCAGCCTCTCAATCGTGCTGCTCTGGCCGGTGCTGGACCAATGGATGAGCCTGCGCCGCCCGGCCCACCAATCCGACTTGATCTGGCTGCCCTGCCCGGCCTTCGGATGCGGGGCGGCCTTCGATGACAGTTTCAAACAAACCGGCTGGCCCGCCTTGTTTTGGTGCAATGCCGCCCTCACACAGGCTTACTCCTGGACATTTTTGTTCCTGGCCTGCTGGATTGTCCCCCGTTCCTGGCAGGAATCCACCGTCGGCCCCAAATCCGGCAAATGGCGCGACCGCTGGCGCCTCCTTTCCCAGGGAAGCGCCGCCTCGCGCGCCGCCGCGCGCCTGAAAATGCTCGACGTCAACCCCTTCCTCTGGCGCGCGGGGCGCCTCCGTTCCAAGTATGTTGGCCCTTGGGTGTTTTTGGCCGTCGCCGCCCCTGTCTGGTTGGTCGCGCGGAAAATGTGGTGGAGTGATCGGGGCCCGACCGATCTTCTATGCGCGGCCACGGTGCATTTCGTGTTCAAAGTGTGGGTGGCGTCCGAAGCCTGCCGTTGTTTCGCCGAGGACCGCCGCACCGGCGGGCTGGAACTGCTCCTCACCACTCCGCTGGGCGCCGGGCAAATTGTCCGGGGCCAGCGCAAGGCCCTCTGGCGCCAGTTCGCCGCGCCGGTCGCCGCTGTCTTGGTCGTGGAAATGTTTTATATGCTGCACGAGTTGCGCCATGAGCGCGATTGGGAGAACCGTCAAGGTATTTTCGTTCTTTGCCTCATCCCCGCCGCCTTTCTTGTGGCCGACATGCTGGCCGTGAGTTGGCTGAGCATGAGACTGGCCTTGACCGGCCGAAAACCCATCCGCGTGATCATGCTCTCGATTTGGTGGGCGGTAATTCTGCCGAACCTGCTCTCCCTGGGAATCACCATCGTCTGGCTCATCAGAGCCAACGACATTTCGCCCTTGGCCGCCGGCTTGATCTGGGCCATCCCCTCCCTTGCCGCTGACGCGATAATCTTCACCACCAGCAAAATGAACATGCTGGACCGTTTGCGCCTCGGAGCCTTGGCCGGCGCCGGTAACTTTCGCCCCGCTCGCTAGCGTAGGGCAACCATCCTGGCTGCCGGTCTGGGCGGCATCTTGCCGCCCTTCCGATGGCCAATGACAGATTCTCAATGACCAATGCTCAATTAAAATGCCCGGGCCCAGACCACGCCGCCCTTCCGCCATTTATCATTTAGCATTTATAATTCATCCTTTTCCCCCTCACCCCAAAAACGCCCCGTGAACCAGGCGCATGGCTTCCTCGCCTTTGGCCAGGTCAATCGTCACCGACACTTTGATCTCGCTGGTCGAAATCATGTCAATGTTGATGCCGGCCTGGGCGAGGGACTCGAACATTTTGGCCGCCACGCCGGGATGGCTGCGCATGCCGACGCCTACGATGGAAAGTTTGCCAATTTCTTCATCAGCGATCACCTGGCGGAAGCCGATCTTGTCCCGCAGCGCCTCAATGGTCTTGTGGGCCTTGGGCAAATCGGCCTTGTCCACGGTGAAGGAGATGTCCGTGGCCGGGCCATTCAAATTGTGGCTGATGTTCTGCACGATCATGTCCACATTGATGTTGGCGTCGGCGATGGCCTTGAAGACCAGGGCGGCGACGCCGGGCCGGTCAGGCACTTGCACCAGGGTTAGTTTCGCCTGGTTCTTGTCAAGCGAAACGCCGCGGATCACCACGCTTTCCATGCTGAGGGTTTCTTCTTTCACAATAGTTCCTGGGTTGTCGTTGAGACTGGAGCGGACTTCAAAGACCACGCCGAATTTTTTGGCGAATTCCACCGAGAGCTTGCGCGCCTTGGGCACAATGCGCGGGTCGGCCGTATAGACCCCGTCCACGTCGGTGTAAATCTGGCACAGCCCGGCCTTGAGCGCCGCGGCCAGGGCGATGGCCGTCAAATCCGATCCGCCGCGTCCCAGCGTGGTGATCTGGCCTTCCATCGTTTGGCCCTGGAATCCCGCCACGATCACCACCTGACCCTGCTTGAGCAGCGCGTGGATTTGTTTGGGCGTGATGTCCTTTATTTTCGCCTTGCTATGCACCCCGTCCGTCACTATCCCGGCCTGCGCGCCGGTCAAGGAGATCGCGGGCACGCCCAGGGATTGCAGGGCGATGGCCGTCAGGGCGATGGTGGTTTGTTCGCCGGTGGCCAGCAGCATGTCCATCTCCCGCTCGTTGGGCAGCGGCATGATGGCCTTGGCCATTTTGATCAGGTCGTCGGTCACCCCGCTCATGGCCGAGGTCACCACCACCACCTGATGGCCGGCGGCGCGGCAGGCCGCCACCCGTTTGGCCACGTTCTTGATCCGGTCCGCGTTGGCCACAGACGTGCCGCCGTACTTTTGCACAATCAGAGACATGGAGCTGGTCGTTTATCTTTTCACTGCAAGTTCATTTCAGGCCAATTGCCCGGCAAACCGCCTGCTTCTCCGCCGCCACCACCATCGGCTCCCGCCCGGCCGATTTGATGGCGGTGTCGGGGTCTTTCAGACCATGTCCGGTCATGGTGGCGGCCACGACGCTGCCGGGGGGGATTTTCCCCTCTTTGACGCAGGCGGCCAGGCCGGCCAAAGCGGCGGCCGAAGCCGGTTCGACAAAAACGCCCTCGGTCCGGGCAATGAGCCGGTAGGCGGCGATGATTTCTTCATCGGTCACCTTGCCGATGAAACCGCGCGATTCCGTCAGCGCGTTGGTCGCTCCCTGCCAACTGGCGGGATTGCCGATGCGGATGGCGGTCGCGACGGTGGCCGGCTGGGCCACGGGCGCCCCGTCCACAATGGGAGCCGCGCCTGCCGCCTGAAAACCAAACATGCGCGGCAGGCCGCGAATTTTTTTCGCGGCGTGATACTCCATGTAACCGCGCCAATAGGCCGTGATGTTGCCGGCGTTGCCGACGGGCAGAAAATGAAAATCCGGGGCGCGCCCCAACTGGTCGCAAATCTCGAACGAGGCGGTCTTCTGCCCCTCGATGCGGGCGGGATTAATGCTGTTGACAATCTCCACCTTGCCGGTCGCGCCCAATTCCCGCACGATGCCCAGGGCGGCGTCGAAATTTCCCTCCACGGCCACGGTGGTGGCGCCGTACATGAGCGCCTGGGCCAGTTTGCCCAGGGCGATGTGGCCGCGCGGCAGCAAGACGACGCAGCGCAGGCCGGCCCGCGCCGCGTAGGCGGCGGCCGAGGCGGCGGTGTTGCCGGTGCTGGCACACAGAACCATTTGCGCCCCTCGTTCCTTGGCCAGCGAGACCGCCAGGGTCATGCCCCGGTCCTTGAACGAGCAGGTCGGATTCACCGCCTCATATTTCAGCCACAGCTCAAACTCCCCGCCCACCGCCTTCACAAAATTGTCCACACGAATCAAAGGCGTGTTGCCTTCGTTGAGGGAAACCACCGGCGTCCCGGCCGACACGGGCAGCAGGCTGCGGTAGGCGTGGATGACTCCGCGCCAGCGGTCCCCTTGTTTGGGAAGTATCGAATTCAATCCGGCGGCGGTCATGGTTCAAAACTCTCCACGCGCAACATGATCGGGGGCGCTTTCACCGCGGGCGTGCGCCCGATTCTTTGCAAGGCGTGTTTCATCGCGGCGTAGGGCGCGGCGTGCGTCATCAAAATCAGCGGAACGACCCCGCCTTCATGGCCTTCGGGCTGTATCACCGACGCAATCCCAATTTTGCCTTCGGCCAGGATCGCCGCAATTCTCGCCAGCGTCCCCGGCTTGTCCGCCACGCTCACCCGCACATAATACCGCGACACCGCCCGCGCCGCCGGCAGCAAATCCCCTCCGTGCCCGTGCGGCACAAAGGCCGGCACCCGGTTCTTGGTGCCGTGCTTCAAATCCAGCGCCGCATCGGCAATGTCGCTCAACACCGCGCTCGTCGTCGCGTCCTTGCCCGCCCCGCGTCCGTAAAAAAGCGTGTCCCCCACGACGTCGCCCCGCACGAAAATCGCGTTGAAAACATCGTTCACTCCCGCCAGCACGTGCGTGTTGGGCACCAGGCACGGATACACCGAAACCTGAATAGAGTGTGCGCCCCCGCCTTGGCCCGCCCCGCGCACGGCAGCACCCGCCGGCACCACCTTGATCACGCCCAGCAATTTGATCGTGTAACCCAGCATTTCCGCAAACTCGATGTCCGTCTTGGAAATGGCGCGGATGCCCTCCACCGATATGCTCGCCGGCTCCACCCAAAAACCGTGTGCCAGCGACGCCAGGATGCCTGTCTTGTGCATCGAATCCAATCCGTCCACGTCCATCGCCGGATCCGCCTCCGCTATCCCCATCTTTTGCGCCTCCGCCAGGGTGGGCGCAAACTCCGCATGCTCCAATTTCATCCGCGTCAGGATGTAGTTGCACGTCCCGTTGACGATTCCGTAAATATGCGAAATCCGGTTGCCCACAAAACCCTCCCGCAGCGCCTTGATGATCGGAATGCCACCGCCCACGCTCGCTTCGTAATACAAATTCGCCCCATGTTGCCGCGCCGCCGCGAACAACTCCTCCCCGTGCGCCGAGAGCAGCGCCTTGTTCGCCGTGATCACCGGCTTGCCCAGCCGGAGCGCCGTCAAAATCATCGTTTTGGCCACCGTCGTTCCGCCGACCAGTTCAATCACCGCATGGATCTGCCTGTCCTCCACCACCTTGCGCCAATCGGTCGTCATGCGCGAGGCTGGGATGGGGTAGGGGCGCGGTTCATCCAGCGACTTGACCGCCACCTTGAGCAGCCGCACCCGCAGGCCCAGCCGCGATTCCAACAACGCGCCGTTCCGGCGCCAGTGATGCCAGACACCACTGCCCACCGTTCCGCCGCCGATCAAGCCAAAGTTAAGTTGTTCCATAACCGCGCGCGCGGCGCGCAATTGTAAAAGCATAGACTTTAATGGCTCCCTTTCGCCGCGCAAGTTCAAAGTTTCAACGGAAATCGATCAGGGTGCAGGACAGAATTCTTCGTGCCAGGAATTCGACGAGGAGGAGAACCCCTCTCTCCGGCTCTCTCCCCGCAAGCGGGGAGAGAGGAAAAGTTCGCGCGACGGGTGTTATTGAGACCCATGTGGGATTAATGGGAATCATGGGAGGCAGCGGAGGGGTTGATAAGTTGGCGCTGTTCGAGGCGCTGGCGTTCGAGGCGGAGGTGCTCGGCACGGTGGTCGCCGCGGCGCAGTCCGGCCACGTCGTGAGAGAGGGCGCGGAGGAGTTTGAAGTGCTGGCGTTCATCCATCTGGCCGGCCAACTGGCGGGTGGCGAGGGCGTAGCGGGTGGCGAGGAAGGCGGCGAGATGGTCGGAGACGTTGCCCTGGCCGGCTTGGGCGAGGCGGCTTGATTGGGCGAGGAAATGGGCGGATTGAGCGAGGGCGGCTTGCTGGAGGAGCCAGGCGGGGTGGTGGCGTTTTTTCCATTCGGAGAGGTTAGGCCCGGTGATGGGGCGTCCGTCAGAGGCGGCGGCCAAGGCTTGCCTGACTTCGGCCAGTGAGTTGAGCCAGAGGACTATGTGTGTCCCTAATTCGCCGTCCCGCAGACGGCTGTGAACTTGTTCCCGGATATGATGGGGCAGGCTGGAGATTTTACCGCGGATACTTTTTTCCATAGGTTGAATTTGCTTGAATTTGGTTGAATCTACTTGAATCCGGTCAAAGCCGAGGGAGGGAGCCAGTTGGCGGGGGCGCCGACTGGCACATCCCGACCCGTCGGGACGTATGCTCCCGGGACGGGATTAAGATTAAGATTAGGATTGGGAGGGGTTGAGGGGGTCATGGAAAGGCTAAAGGCTGAAGGCTAAAGGCTGAAATCTGAAAAGACGGGTTGGCGAACTGGATGGAGCGCCTATAGTTGTGGCGGGGCCTCTGACCCAGGGGCATCTTGCCGGCGGGGCCGGTTTTGACAGAACGGCTGTCACTGAGATGGAAAGTAGCACTGAGTGAAAGAGGTGTCAATGGGTTTGTTACAATAATGTTTTAGGGGCGTATGATTGCTTGGATTGCCGGTCAATAGTGCGGCTTTCTGCCGAAAGCCGCTACGGGGGTGAAGGGGGGCTGCATTCCTTATTTTTTTGCATTTCCCGTGCCCTTGTCGAACTCGCTCCCTTGGTCTAGAATAACCAGAACTATGGACCTTCCAACCCAGACGCAGTTGCCGCAGAAGAGGGATTTCCGCATCGGCATCCTCGGCCCGGTTTGCCTCCGCCAGCCTGGGGGAGTTTGAAACGCAGACAAATCCTTTTCCCGTCGAAAATATGGAAAACCCCGATGAGCCGAAGAACGCTGCCAACGAAGGCAGGAAGCCAGGGTTCCTCAGACGGTTGTTGTCAAAGGCGGCCGGCACTTCCAGCCCGCCCATTACAAATGAGACGTCCTGCAATTTCACGCCTCGCGCCCAGCAAGTGTTGGCCCTGGCCCGGAAGGAGGCGGAGCGGTTCAACCACAATTTTGTCGGCACTGAGCACCTTCTCCTCGGTTTGATTGCCTTGGGCCAGGGAGTCGCTGTCAACGTGCTTAAAGAACGCGGATTAGACCTGGTGAACGTGCGGGCGAAGATCGAAAAGTTGGTCGGTTACGGGCCGGATCAAAGAATAGTCGGTAATATCTTTTACAGCCCGCACGTCAAGAAAGTCCTGGCCCTGGCTGTCAAAGAGGCCAGAAACTTGAAACACACCTACGTCGGCACCGAGCATATTCTCCTGGGGTTGATGAGAGAAGGGGACGGTTTGGCCGCGCGCGTCCTGAAAGACCTGGGCGTTGATCTCGAAAGAACCCGCCTCGAGATTCTCAAGGAGCTGGATCCCAACTTCGGTGAATCCCCCTGACTGAAAGCGGAGGCGAGCCTCCGCACTGCAAAAGTGCTAACGACGGCGCGCGACTGGAGGAGCGGAGCGGGGCACGCGACAGCGTTGCAGGGCTAATTTGGGCGCGTCAAGGCGGGGAGCCAAAACGGCCAGAGAAACCAGACTCAGGGCCAGAAGCCACAGAGTCGTGCCATGGTCGGGCACAGGAGGGTCGCCGGTGTAAACCAGTTGGTTTTGGCAGGCGCTCTGGTTTGAGTCCCACAATTCCATGATCTCGACCCCGAACTGATCGGTGCTGGCGGCGGTCTCAACGTTGGCGCCCAGCGCGCTGGCCGCCAGGTTGTAGAATGGATTGCCCACGCCGCCAAAAGCAAAAGAACCGCCGCCGCTCTGATGGCCTTGCAAGTACCAGAGGGCGGACTGCAGGAGGCCGGCGTCTTGCGTCCGGCTCACCGCGCCGTTGTTGGCGAAATCATAACCGGGCAGCAGGCCCTGCGCGAATTGGGAATAGAGGTAGGCGGCGCCCTGGGTCAAAGGCCGTCCCTGGCTGTCCACTTCGCCCAAGGTGTAATCGTAGGTAGTGCCCGGTGTAAAATAAACATTAGCCTCCACGCAAAAGGTCTGGAAACCGGTTTGGCGGCCGACCGCGATCTGGGTGCTGGAGGCATAGAATTGGTTGAAAGTGTCCGGAGCAGTGACCGCCGTGAACTCGCCGCCATCGGCAAAGTAATAGGCGGTCTGCGTCAGGACGGCGGTATTTGCCATCGCAACGGGAGAGATGGCCCCTGCGGCCAGGAACGCCGCGGCCAAGTTGGTTATGTTAAGCTTCATCAGATCGCTATTTTCGCAAAAACCACTCAATATGTCCCATTATCATCCATGCGCTGTCTCATAAATAAGCAGTTTCCGTTCCGCGCATAGTTGCGAATTCGGTCGGCGCGGGAGGGGGCGGTTTTGCGGCGTGCAAGAACCGCGAATGGACCTGCATGGAGGCAGGCCGGGGGCGGCGAAGGGCAGGGGTGACCAGAGCTGAAAAGCGCCGGCAAGCCGCCTCACTCCTGAACGACGGCTTTGGGCGAGAGTTTGGGATCGGTTAGTGGATTCGCCAAGTGATGCGGGCTTTGTCCAGATCGTAGGGGGACATTTCCATTTTGACCCGGTCGCCGACCGTCAAGCGCACCCAGCGTTTGCGCATCTTGCCGCAGATGGTGGCCAGGACCAGATGCTTGTTGTCCAATTCGACTCGAAACATGGTGCCGGGCAAGACGGTTTGCACGCGGCCCTCGACTTCAATATGGTTTTCCTTCAAGAGTCACTCCGCAATTCGACCGGTTTTGAGTCAAGGCGAACCTCCGGCAGACCGGCGAAATCGGAAGCGGCCCCAAAAGAGAATCGAGGCCCGACAACGCGGGCCTCGAAACGGTTCAGACGAACAGATTAATAACGGCCGCGAGACGCGCCGCTGTAGGGGCGACGTCCGCCGCCGCCGCCGCCGCCGGGAGGACGCTCTTCGCGCGGCCGGGCGATATTGACCGTGAGCGCGCGTCCATCAATGGACTTGCCGTTCATGGCGGCAACGGCCTTCTGGGCCTCCTCGTCCGAGCTCATGGTGACGAAGCCGAAACCGCGCGGGCGGCCGGTGGTGCGATCAGTCATTAAATTGGCCTCGACCACGGTGCCGTGGGCGGCGAAGGCGTCTTGCAGGTCATTTTCAGTGGTGTTGAAGGAAAGGTTTCCGACAAACAGTTTACTATTACTCATGTGATGTTTATTGCTGTCCCGACTATGTTGCTTTTCCAGACTGTTCCCGTTCATCGGGTCTAAAATCATCACTGAACTGAGTTCACTTGAGGATTGCCAAATCTTGAAAGAGACAAGCTATCGAACAGATGGCTCCACAATGGAGCATTCCCGGCGGAATGCAACAACAATCTGCAACTATTTTTCCCTTGGATCAGCGCGGCTGTGTTTGCGGTTGTTTGAGAAGGGTTCTGAGGTGCCCAAACCCGACCAGTTTGTGGCGCCGTTCATCCCAGAGCCTGAAGGTGAGCGATTTGAAACCGGAGAAGAAGGTGACGGGCTTGACGGTCTGGAACAAGGGATTGGCGCGATGGCATTTCTCCAGGTTGTAATTGGGAATGCGCGGGCTGAGATGATGGATGTGATGGAAACCGATGTTGCCGGAAAACCATTGCAACACGCGGGGCAGCTTGTAGAATGAACTGCCCTGCAACGCCGCCGTGGCGTAATCCCAATCCTGGCGCCGCTCCCAGTACACGCCCTCGAATTGATGCTGGACGTAGAAGAGCCAACAGCCGGCCGAGCCGGCCACCATCAGCACCGTCAACTGGAGCAGCAAACCGGCCTCCAGGCCAAAGGCCGCGGCCAACACGACCATCAGGCCCAGAATGGCCAGGTTCATCCAATACACCGAGAAACGCTCGCGCCGGCTCGCTGCGGGCTTTGGAAACCGGTTCCGAACGACAAACACGTAGAACGGGGCGATCACGAACAGCGCCATGGGATTGCGCGCCAGCCGGTAGGCGAATCGTTTCCAGCGGGAAGACTCCAGGTATTCCTGGACGGTCATCGTCCAGACGTCACCCACGCCGCGCCGGTCCAAATCGCCCGAGGTGGCGTGATGGAGGGCATGCTCCCAGCGCCAATGATAGAAGGGGGTGAAAGTGAGCAGCCCGCAGAGAAAGCCCCAGACACTGTTCGCGCCGCGGGACTTGAAAAACGAGCCGTGGCCGCAGTCGTGAAAGATGATGAACACGCGGACCAGAAACGCCCCCGCCAGAATGGCCAGCGGCACCGTGATCCACCAGGACACGGTCAGGGAGCGGTACATGAGATACCAGAGCAGGGCATAAGGGACAAGGGTATTGACCAGCTGCCAGAGCGCCCTGGGCGCGGAGGGAATCTGGTAGCTGGCCACAATTCTCTTCCATTCGGCAGTGTCGGGTTGAGGCCTGGCCTCGCTTAATACTGGGTTCTCATTCATAAATAATCTGCGTCGCGCTGCGAGACGGAAGCCGACACGGACTCCCGCCTTCACGTCTCCGCGAACAACATAGCTCGTGGGGCTGATACCAGCCAATACCTTGTTGGCATCGCGGCGATAGCACGGGGGTATGGAATGCCGCGACGGCGCTTAACCCGGCGTGGCGGCCTGGGCCTTGACTACTTCGATGTATTGGGCCAGGGCCTTGGAGTGGTTCTCGCGATGCCAGGCAATCCAGTAGTCGGCCTTGGCCGTGGCAGCCAGCGGGCGGAAAACCACGCGGGGATGAGGCAAGTGCCGGATTTGTTCCCGCGCCAGCGTCACCCCCAGGCCTTCAGCCACAAAGGTCATCAGGCCGGATTCCAAGTCCACGTCCTGTAGAATCCTTGGGGTGAATCCCGCCTCCTGGCACAGGCTGGACATCCAGTCGCGGGAGCCGGGATGGGACTTCTCGGACATGGCGACAAAGAAGAGCGGTTTCAGGTCCGTTATTTTGATGCGCTTTTTATTGGCCAGCAAATGACGGGCGGGCAAAACGACCACGACATCGTGGCGGGCGACGCATTCCCAGGCCAAAGCAGCCAAGTTTTTGCCGGCGATGGCCGGTCGCAAGCCGACAAAACCCAGGTCAATTTTGCGGGCTTCAAGGGCGCGCAGTTGTTCTGCGGGCGACATGTCGAAGAGGTTGACGGCGATTTGCGGGCAGGCCTGATAGAAGGTGGCCAGGGTGGCGGGGAGCAGATCGAAGTTGAACTTGAACAGATAGCCCAGATTCAACTGGCCGGATTCGCCCCGGCTGAAGCGCTGCACGGCTTGGACGCTTTCCACGCTCAAGGCCAGAAGCCGCCGGGCATCCACCAGGAAGCTTTTGCCTTCTTCAGTCAACGAAACATGGTTGCGGGTGCGGTCCAGGAGGCGGACGACCAATTCCTCCTCCAGGTTTTGGATCTGGCGGGTGAGGGAAGGCTGCGCCAGACGCAATTTGGCGGCGGCCCGGGTGAAGTTTAATTCTTCGGACACGGCCACGAAGTA
>JBEKUQ010000045.1:0-8903 GCA_049514835.1 Verrucomicrobiota bacterium
TTATCCACATGAACCACCGACTCAAATCGCTGGCGACGAAACCCACATCAGCCGCACAAGTCGAGAATGAAAAAACATCCAAAAAATAGTTGCAAAAATCAACACCGTTGCTGGGCTGAATGCCTGCAATCCTTTCAGGATTGCCCGCTCTGGCCAGGACACCGCTACATTAAAATGAAAGGCGGCGGCGGCGGGCTGCCGCCACTTGCGAAAGCGGGAGCAAGCTCCCGCACTCCAAAGTGGAATTTGTGCGGCGGTCATAGACCGCCGCTACATTCATTCCACGCTGCCAGTTTGTTCTATTTGGACTCGGTTTTGGCGGACATTTCCTTTTCGCGTTCTTCCATGGCGGCTTTGCGGGAGAGACGGACGCGGCCTTTTTCGTCCACGCCCAAACACTTGACCCAGATTTCATCGCCGAGCTTGACGATGTCCTCGGTTTGTTTGACACGGAAATTGGCGAGTTCGCTGATGTGGACGAGGCCGTCCTTGCCGGGAAGGAATTCGACAAAGGCGCCGAATTCCTTGATGGTGACGACTCTGCCGCGGTAGGTTTTGCCGATCTCGGCTTCGGCGGTCATGCCTTCGATTTCCTTGCGGGCGATATTCATGCCTTCGGCGGAAATGGAATAGATGTTGACGGTGCCGTCGTCGTCAATGTTGATTTCGCAGCCGGATTCCTCGACGAGGCGCTTGATGTTCTTGCCGCCGGGGCCGATGAGGGCGCCGATTTTCTCCGGGTTGATGTGAAGCTGGACGATGCGGGGCGCGTATTGGCTCAACTCCGGTCGCGGAGCGGCGATGGTCTTGGCCATTTCAGCCAGGACGTGGAGGCGGGCGACGCGGGCTTTTTCGAGGGCTTCGGCCATGATGTGGTGGGGCAGGCCGCGGAGCTTGAGGTCCAGTTGGAAGCCGGTGATGCCGTTGGCGGTGCCGGCGATTTTGCAATCCATGTCGCAGAAGCCGTCTTCCCAGCCGATGATGTCGGTGAGGAGTTTGTAGGCGGTGATTTTGTGATGGTCGTCGTGCTCGGTGCAGACGCCGATGCTGATGCCGCCGACGGGACGGGCCAGGGGCACGCCGGCATCCATGAGGGCAAGGGAGGCGCCGCAGACGGTGGCCATGGAACTGGAGCCGTTGGATTCCATGATTTCGCTGGTGACGCGGACGGCGTAGGGATAGGTGGCCAGGGGGAGCATGGGTTCGATGGAGCGTTCGGCGAGGGCGCCGTGGCCGATTTCGCGGCGGCCCGGCCCGCTGATGCGGCCGGTTTCACCGACGGAGTAGTTGGGGAAGTTGTAGTGGAGGATGAATTTCTTGCTGGTATCGCCGCCGGTGTAGGAGTCGAATTCCTGGGCGTCTTCGTTGGTGCCGAGGGTGACGAGGGTGACGGCCTGGGTTTCGCCGCGGGTGAAGACGGCGGAGCCATGGGCGCGCGGGAGCAGGCCGACTTCGGCGATAATAGGGCGGACATCCTCAAAGCCGCGGCCATCCAGGCGCTTGTTCTCCTTCATAATCAAGCCGCGCACGGTTTCCTTCTGGATGAAGTAAATGGCTTCGCGGAGGACGGAATCGGTGACCTGTTCGGCGCCGAACTTGGCGATGAGCTTGGCGGCAATGTCATCGGTGACGGCTTTGACGGCGGCTTCGCGTTCGAGTTTCTTCTCTGTGAGGAGGGCGGGCACCATGCGTTCGCCGGCGAGGGATTTGGCTTCCAGAAGAATGTTGTCGGGCACGACGGTGACGGTGATGTCGCGTTTTTTCTTGCCGGCGCGGGCGGCCAGGTCCTTCTGGGCCTGGATGAGGGGCTGGCAGCATTGGTGGCCGAAGGCCAGGGCGGCCATGAAGTCGGCCTCGGAAATCTCCTTGGCGGAGCCTTCGAACATGACGACGTCGGAAGTGTCGCCCACGTAGATGAGGTCCAGGTCGCTCTGGTGCATTTGGGAGTGGGTGGGGTTGGCCACGAATTTGCCGGCCACGCGCCCGATGCGCAGCGCGCCGAGCGGGCCGTCCCACGGAATATCGCTGACACTCAAGGCGGCGGAGGCGCCGATGATGGTGAGGACGTCGGAATCGTTTTCGCCGTCGGCGCTGAGGAGCAGGCTCTGGACCTGGACTTCGTTGAACCAGCCTTTGGGAAAGAGGGGCCGGATGGGGCGGTCGGTCAGGCGGCTGGTGAGGATTTCCTTTTCGGTGGGGCGTCCTTCGCGTTTGAAATAGCCGCCGGGGAACTTGCCGGAGGCGGCGGCCTTTTCCCGGTAATCCACGGTGAGGGGGAAGAATTCCTGGCCGGGTTTGGGTTTGCTGGCGGCGACAGCGGCGACCAGGATCATGGTTTCGCCAAGCTGGACGGTGACGGCGCCGTCAGCTTGTTTGGCGAGTTTGCCGGTTTCGATGAGGATTTGATGGGCGCCGATTTGGGCCGTGACTTTTTCTGACATAATAATTTCCTGAGTGCTGCAAACCCGCCGACTTAGAGGAACTTCAATCAAGGCCCTGGCGGCGTCTGGCGGCCGGGGCGCTGATTGAAATTTCCCAAGTCAGCGAGATAGGGTTGACGCGGGTGGCATACGTTGCAACGCGCCGCCCGCGGTTGCCGGCGCGAAGAAATTGGTTCATGTGAGTTCCAAGGCGATGACCTGACCCGAAGGAAGCGGGAAACGGGGCGCGTTAGTGCCGGAGTTTGAGCTTCTTGGTGATGGACTGATAACGGGTGAGATCGGTGGTGTGAAGGTAATCCAGAAGGCGGCGGCGCTGGCCGACCATTTTGAGCAGGCCGCGCCGGGAGCTGTGGTCTTTGATGTTTTTCTGCAAATGTTCGGTCAGGTGGTTGATCCGCTCGGTGAGCAGGGCCACCTGCACGTCGGCGGACCCGGTGTCCCGCTCATGAATCTGGAACCCTTCGATCGTCTTGCCTTTTTCCATAGTCTTTCGGTCAAATTAATTCGTTTAAGCGAGAAGTGTAAGATTGGACGGGACGGGTGTAAAGTCCCTTTTCAGTCTTTTTTTGTGCCTGCGGCATCTCGCTTCTTTCGGCAAGCGGGGTTGGCCAAGCAATACTTTGAGATTTTGACCGTCTGGATTGAGAATTGGTCATTGAGAATTTGATATTGGTCATCGAAAGATGTTTGCGGCGGGCTTGACCTTTGCCTCGCGGCGCTCAGGGCAGGGGGACGAATTTGGCGCAGACGGGGGAATGCGCCGCCAGCACTTGGCCGGACGGGGCCAGCTTGCGGTTGGCGGCGTCTATGTTAAAGAGGACATTCATGCTTCCAATATGGCCAGGGCGGTGGCGAGCTTTTCGGTGTGGCTGAGGCTGAGGTGGATGGAGCGGGCGCGGCGCCGGGCGAGCAGTTCCAGGCCCTTGCCATGGAGGATGACGTAGGGTTCGCCGCTGTCCTTGCGGGCGATTTCCATGTCCTGCCAGCCGAGTTGCGCGCCGATGCCGGTGCCAAAGGCCTTGGAGATGGCTTCCTTGGCGGCGAATCGGGCGGCGAGAAAAGGCCCGGGAGATTTGTGAGAGAGACAGTAGGCGGTTTCGGCGGGATGCAGGATGCGCTTGAGGAATCGTTCGCCGTGTTTTTGGCGGGCGGTTTCAACGCGGTCCACTTCGATGATGTCTATGCCGCTGCCTAAGATCACGGGAGTTCAGGGTGGCGGGACGCCGGGTTGGGTGTCTTGCATGACCAGAAGCATCTCGCGCACGGCGGTGGCCAGGCCGACGACCAGGGCGCGGCTGACGATGCTGTGGCCGATGTTTAATTCCACCAGATGGGGCGCCGCCAGGAGGGCCGGCAGGTTCTGGTAGTTCAAGCCGTGGCCGGCATTGACGCGCAAGCCGAGGGAATGGGCCTGCCCGGCGGCGGCGACCAGGAGTTCCATTTCCCGGGCGCGCTCGTGTTTGCGATGGAAGTATTCGGCGAACAAACCGGTGTTCAATTCGATGAATTGCGCGCCGACCTGGGCGGCGGCCTCGACTTGCGCCGCGACGGGGGAGATGAAAAGGCTGACTTCGATGCCGGCGTCGTTCATTTTGCGGCGGGTCTCCGCCAGCGGCAGCGAATGGGCGGCCACGTCCAGGCCGCCTTCGGTGGTCAATTCGGCGCGTCGTTCGGGCACCAGGCAAACGACATCCGGCCGGAGACGCAGCGCGATGGCGACGATTTCCGGGGTGTTGGCCATTTCCAGGTTGAAGCGGATTTTGATGACCTGACGAAGTTGGATGATGTCGCGATCTTGCATGTGCCGGCGGTCTTCGCGCAGGTGGGCGGTGATGCCGTGAGCGCCGGCGGCCTGGCAGATGAGCGCGGCTTCGATGGGATCCGGCTCGCCGCGATCCCGCCCGCGGTAGCGCGCCTCGCGCAAGGTGGCAACGTGATCAATGTTGACCCCGAGTTTGAGCATGGGAACGGATCAGGGTTTGCTTTATTTGACGCCGGGACCGGTCACTTTGGCCGCGGGCGGAAGGAGGCTGGGGATGATCCCCGGCGAACCGGTGCCGCTCAGCCAGTGGGAGAGCAGAACCAATTCGAAGGAGGTGACGGCGAAAGGCGATTTGCGCGCCACGGTCAACTCAGCCGGCGCGGTGCGGGTGATTTCCGTAACGGTGTCGTGGTCCCGGAGCATGGGCGTCACGCCGCTGAGCCAATTCTCCACCACGACAATCGGCGGCCGGACGCGCGGCCTGGCGGAAGGATTGTTGGTGGCGGCGGACGGAGAGGCGGACCGGGCGGCCGGCGGGCGGCTGGCGGAATTGGGGGCGGAGGGCAGCAATTGCATCCGCGGGAGAACCGGCAACATGCCGCTGAGCAGGCGCCATTGCTCCAGGCGGTTGCCGGTTCCTTCCCAATCGTAATAGACGAGGTTGGTGCGGCCCGTGAACTGTTGGAAGAGGCCTTCTGGAGCGGGCTTGTTGCGCAGTTCGAGCGGAAAACAGGAGGCCAAAAGATACTGGCCGTTGGTTTCGGGCGCCACTTGCAACAAGGGGAACAGGATCGGGCAGAGGTTAGCCCAAATGAGCGTTTTGCGCTCCGGCTGCCAGAGCAACTCGCCCCAGGCCTTCTCCTTGAAAACGCCGTTGAAAGCCGCCGCCGCCTCGGTGCTGACGCGCTGGAGGGAATTGGTCGCGTTGGCCACGGGCCAGGCGCCGTAGCTCTGCAGGCCCATTTCGCCCAGCGCCCAGAGGTAAAACTGTCCGGTCAGGGGATTATCCGTCAATTTGGCCAGAGGCTCGCCGGGGTCCATAAACGCGGCGATGTCCTGGCCTGCCGAAAAGCTGATCAATGGATCGCGAATGATCCGGGTGGGGATGCGCCACGGCTCGAATTTCCACGGGACCGGTTTGGGATAAATCACCGTGGCCGACATGAACAACGACTGGTCAGCGGCGGTGAAGGTGATTTTGGTGCGGGCCAGTTGGAACAGACGGGGGAAGTTAGGCAGCCAGCGGGCCAAGCGCGGCCAATCCACGTCGGCTTCCAGCCAGCTTGGGTTGAGAGCGGGAGCGGGCCGTCCCTGCTGGCTGATTTGTTGGAGGTATTGCGTTTGCAGGGAGCGCAGGCCGTCGCCGCCGCCGGCCAGCAGCCAATCCTTGGCGCGCACCAGCCAGAACGACTGCCCGCCGGCCAAATTCCATTGCCGGCCGGTGAAGCCTTGCGCCTGAAAACTCTGGCCCGGCCCGCCCGCCGCCTTGGGCAACGTGGCCTGCCAGGCCTGCGCGCGCGCATCGTCCAACCGCAGCGCCACCATGAAACTAAGAGGCCCGTCGGCCGCGCCGCCCGCCGCCCCCAGCGACTCGGCGGACAGAAGATCGTCGAGCAAAGGGCGCAGGGCGGCCGCCGCCTCTTCGTTCGTTGTCAAGAATACTGATTTGCCCAGCCAGCCGGAAAAGCGGGTCAAGACCAGGGATTGGAAATCAAGGCTCGCCGCCAGGGTCAGGGTTTTCTTGACGTTGTCAAAATTGGTGTTGTTCGCCAGGGCGGCGCCGCCGGCGAAATGCCAGGCGGCGGCGGCGATGTCCTCCGCGGCCGCCTGGCCGGGAGTGCCGGAGCACGCGGCCAACGCGGCGGCCAGCCCCAGTCCCATAGTTTTGAGAAAGCGCATAAAGGAATGTTACTGATGCCAGAGGCCGGGCCATAAGGCAAACTTGATTTTACAGAATTGCGCCGGGCGGGATGGCCGGGGTGCGGTGTTTTTCACCAGCCCTTGCCCCGCCAGCGCCGCGCGGCCAGCGCCAGGCCGCCCATGAGGATGAGCGCCAGCGGGCTGGGTTCCGGAATGGCATTTGGGGAAAATGTGATGTCGTCGAGAAGCAGCGCCGGATCGGCACCGTTATACAATTGGGTAAATTCTAACTGGCCAGTTTCGCCCGCGTAAGCGGCGATGTCGGCGCCGTACACGGTGTAGGGCTGCCCGGATGGGCTTTGGCCGGATGAAAGCGCCACCGGCGACAAGCTGTTTCCGTTAAAAGTAACCGAAAACGTTCCAACATACAGTTGCCACGCTTTAAACTGCAACGATTCGGCGTTTGCAGGCACGGTGCCAGTTTGGGCGATGGAGGCATTGTCCAACAACGCGATGTTGTTGGGATCATTGCCTGATTGAAGGAAAACCGAGTACTGTCCGTCAATTATTTCGAATGTATATCCGTGGCCTTCCTGCCAGTTCGGCCCGAGGATGTCAACCGTCGCGGTGCTGTTGTAAGCGTAATTGTGGAGAACCTGAGTTTGCTGGCTGCTTCCAAGATAGACGGTCCAGCCCGGAAGCGCGGAAGAGACCGGCACTTCGCCGCCGTATTGGCCTGCTGGAATAACTGGCAAATTCGCCGCCTCAAAGTTGAGATTCTGGAGGTCTCCTTGCGCCTGAGCGGATAACCAGACGCAAAATCCCGATGACAGATGCACAAATAGTTTTGTGGTTTTCATGGCCCCTTTCCACGCCGTCCCCGGTTGCCAAACGCCGCCAGCGGGCAAAAGCCAAGCCCGGCCAAAAGGCAGGCGCGGGCCAGGTGTCGGAAGAAAAGTTGCCGCCAGCGGTTCCTGGATGAGTCTCTCATAATCTTAGTGCTTCGACCTAAAGCATGCGCTGAGAGTTATTGTTCCCCTTTTTGAAGCGCTTCAATACGAAATGCAAGCGCGAAGATAGGCCGTTCCGCACGTTTCTTTCCTCTTGCTTTGGCCGGGCCGCGCTGTTCTCTTGGCAGCCGTGTCTGGACGTTTTTTCAAGTATTGGCTGCCGGTGATGGTTTGGATGACCCTGATATTTGGCGCTTCCACGAGCCTGGGCCGGCCGGAAAACACCTCCCGCTTTGTCCGCCCCATCCTGGTCTGGCTCTTCCCGCATATTTCGGAGGAGACGATTGACCAGGTTCATTTGGTGGTGCGGAAAACGGCCCATTTCGCGGAGTACAGCATCCTGGGTCTGCTGCTGTGGCGGCTGCTGCAATTGGACCCCGCCTGGACGCCCTACCGGTCCCGGCAATACTTGACTGCGCTGCTGCTGGCCGCCTTGTACGCCGCGTCGGATGAATTCCACCAAGAATTTGTGCCCGGCCGGGAGGCCGCCGTGCGCGATGTGTTGATAGACACTTGCGGAGCGGGCTTTGGCCTGGCGGCGGTTTGGGCGGCCCGCCGGCTGCGGCCCAAAAAGAAAGGCCCGTGAAACGCCCGCTCCTGCCTGTGGCGTTGTGCTTTGCCGGCGGCATTGTCCTCGGCCAATGGGCGCATCCGCCGCTGGCGGCGTTGTTCGGGGCGGCGCTGGCGGCGGGATTGGGGGCGCTGGCCTGGCAGCGCGGACGGATTTTCCTTTTGGGCGCGCTGCTGCTGCTGGCGGGCTGGGCCAACCTGGAGCGCCACACGGCGGCGGTTTCGCCCCAGGATTTGCGGCTCCTCCTCGGAGCGGCCCCGGAAGACGTGAAGTTGCGCGGCGTGATTGGCGCGCCGCCCACCCCGCGGATTTTCGAGCGCGGCGCCAGGGAATTCTGGCATACCGGCACGCTGCTGCGGGCGACGGAGATTTGGCGCGGCGGCCAATGGCAGCCGGCCTGGGGAAAAGTCATCGCCGGCACTTCGGGAGTTCTGGCCTCCAATTTCTTCAATGGCCGGAGCGTGGAAGTCAGCGGCATCCTCCGCCCGTTGCGCGGCGCGCTGGCCGATGGGTTGATGGATCCGCGCCAGTATTATCGGCTCCAGGAAGTATATTTCCAGTTGCAGGCCGACTCGACCAACGCCTGGCTGGCCTTGGGGCCGGCGGAGGGCATGCCGCTGCCGGAGCGATTCAGCGCGTGGGCGCGGCGGACGCTGGCGCTGGGGCTGCCGCAGGAGGACCAGGCGCAGCGCCTGATGTGGACGCTGGCGCTGGATTGGAAGGCGCCGCTGACGGAAAACGTGGAAGAGCCGTTCCTGCGGGCGGGGACGTTCCACATTTTCGCCGTGGATGGATTGCGGATCGGGTTGCTGGCGGCCATCGGCATCGGTTTGCTGCGCGCGCTGCAAATCCCGCGCGCCGTTTGCGGGCTGGTGGTCGTTCCGGTGATCTGGTTTTACGCGGGGCTGACGGGTTGGCCGGCCTCGGCGGTGCGGGCGGCGATCATGATGAGCATTGTCATTGGCGGCTGGGCGGTGAACCGGCCCGGCGATTTGATCAATTCACTTTTCGCCGCCGCGCTGATCATTTTGGTGTGGGACCCGCAACAGCTTTTTCAAGCCGGGTTTCAACTTTCCTTTCTCATTGTCTTGTGCATTGGCCTGCTGGCGCTGCCGATGCGGCGCTTTCTGTACGCCCGGTTTTTTGCGCCGGACAAGTTTGTCGCCGACGAAGTGCGGCCGGCCTGGCAGGTCTGGGGCGAGGCCCTGCGGCGGCGCGGGATTGACGCTTTTGTCATGTCCCTCGCGGCTTTTCTTGGC
>JBEKUQ010000046.1:0-8854 GCA_049514835.1 Verrucomicrobiota bacterium
AAGACGTCCTGCGCCGCCTGCCGGGGGTGGGCGACACCATCATGTTCGGCGCGCGCGACTACTCGATCCGCATCTGGCTGGACCCGAACAAGATATCCGCGCGGGACCTGACGGCCAGCGACGTGGCGGCGGCCATCCGCCGGCAAAATGTCGAGGTGGCGGCGGGCGTGTTCGGGCAGGCGCCCCAGCCCGCCGACAACTTGTTTCAGTTGACGGCCCGGGCCAAGGGCCGGCTGGGCACGCCGGAGGAGTTTGGGGAGATCATTCTCAAGACCGACACCGGCGGGCAGATCACGCGGCTGCGGGACGTGGCGCGGATCGAGCTGGGCGCGGCTGATTACAGTATTGACGGCCGGCTGGACGGCCAGCCGACCGCCATGATCGCCGTTTTTCAGCAGCCCGGCGCCAACGCCATCCGCACCGCCGACAACATCGTTAATGCAATGGAGGAGCTGAAGAAGGATTTCCCCGACGGCCTGGAATACCGCATCGCTTACGACACCTCCTCCTTTATTCGCGAATCCATCCGCGCCGTCATTCACACGCTCATCGAGGCGATGATTCTGGTCGTCCTGGTGGTCGTGCTGTTCCTGCAAAATTGGCGCGCCTCGATCATTCCGCTGGTGGCGGTGCCGGTCTCCCTGGTCGGCACCTTCGCCGCCATGACCGCCTTTGGTTTCTCCCTCAACAACCTTTCCCTCTTCGGCCTGGTGCTGGCGATCGGCATTGTGGTGGACGACGCGATTGTGGTGGTGGAGAACGTGGAGCGTCATATCGCCGAGGGGCTTTCCCCGGTGGCAGCCACCCAGAAAGCCATGGAGGAAGTCAGCGGCGCGGTCATTGCCATCGGCCTGGTCTTGAGCGCGGTCTTCATCCCGACCGCCTTCATCAGCGGGATCACCGGCAAGTTCTATCAGCAATTTGCCCTGACCATTGCCGTGTCCACGCTCATCTCGGCCTTTGTTTCGCTCACGCTCAGTCCGGCGCTGGCGGCGCTGCTCCTGCAACCCCACCACGCACCCAAGGACCGCATCGGGCGGATCATTCATGGATCGGTCGGCTGGCTCTTTAACGCGTTTAACCGCGTCTTTGAGGGCGGCCGCAGCGCCTATGTCAGGACCCTGGGCCGGACCTTGCGGCATTGCGGTGTGGCGCTTTTCTTCTACGCCGCCATGCTCGGCTTGACCTGGTTTGGCTTCCACCATGTGCCGGCCGGCTTTATCCCGGCGCAGGACAAAGGCAGCCTGTTCTGTTACCTCCAACTGCCCGACGGCTCCTCCTTGCAACGGACCGAGGCCGTCAGCCGGCGCGTCGTCCAACTGGTCAAGGAGAGCCCCGGTGTCACCTACGTGTCGGAATTCGCCGGCCTGTCGCTGGTCAACCTTGGCAATACGGCCAACGCCTCCAGCCTGTTCGTCCGCCTGGCGCCCTTCGACGAACGCGCCAAAAAGGGTCTGACCGCCAACGTGATCATGAGCGACCTGAGCGCCCGCATCGCGCGGGCCAACATTCAGGACGCCTACATCGGCGTCTTCGGCCCGCCGCCCGTGGACGGATTGGGGATCCTGGGCGGATTCAAGCTCCAGGTCGAGGATCGCAGCGCCGCGGGCTACCCGGCCCTCCAAGCCGCCACCGTCCAACTGGTCGCCGCCGCCAGCCAAGACCCCCACATCGCGGGCCCCCTGTCCACCTTCCGCGCGGGCGTGCCGCAAGTCTATCTGGACGTGGACCGCGCCAAGGCCGAGTCCATGGGCGTGCCGTTGGACAACGTGTGGGAGACCTTGAGCATCTACCTTGGCTCACTCTACGTGAATGACTTCACTTATCTGGGGCGGCCTTACCATGTCAACGCCCAGGCCGAAGCCCAGTTCCGCCGCAAGCCCGAAGACGTGCTCAACCTGAAGACGCGCAACGCCGAAGGGCAGATGGTGCCGCTGGGCACCCTGGTGCGGGTGCGCGACGTGACCGCCCCAGTCCTTGTCAATCATTACAACATGTATCCCACCGCCGAAATCACGGGCAGCACGCCGCCGGGCGTCAGTTCCGGGGACAGCCTCCAGGTGATGGACAACCTGGCCCGGCGCGTCCTCCCGCCCGGCATGGGGATCGAATGGACCGAATTGAGTTACCTGCAAATCCTGGCGGGCAACACCGCCGTTTACATCTTCCCGCTGTGCGTGCTGATGATGTTCCTGGTGCTGGCCGCCCAGTATGAAAGCTGGTCGCTGCCCCTGGCCATTATCCTCATCGTCCCGATGTGCCTGCTTTTCGCCATTGCCGGCGTTTGGGCGCGCGGGCTGGACAACAACCTGTTCGTCCAGATCGGATTTGTGGTGTTGATGGGCCTGGCCTGCAAAAACGCCATCCTCATAGTCGAATTCGCCAGACAATTGCAGCAAGGCGGCCGGGACCGTGTGCAGGCCGCCATCGAAGCCTCGCGCCTGCGGCTGCGGCCCATTCTCATGACCTCACTCGCCTTCACCTTCGGCGTCATTCCGCTCATGCTCTCCAGCGGGGCGGGCGCGGAAATGCGCGTCGCCATCGGCACCGCCGTCTTTTGCGGCATGATTGGCGTGACCGCCTTTGGCGTCCTCCTGACGCCGGTGTTCTTCGTCGTCATCCGCAGCGTGCTCGAACCCAGGCTCAAGCCCGCCGCAGACCAGGTCAAACCGGCGGCCGGCGCGGCCGGCGCCACTCTGGCCTTGCTCCTTCTCGGCGCCGGCGCGCTGGCGCTGCTCCACGGCTGCGCCGTCGGGCCAAATTTCCACCCCCCAAAAACCGCCGTCAGCCCGGCCTTCGCCAACGGCAACCCGACCAACCTGACCGCCGCGCCGGCCGCGGTCGCCTGGTGGCAGGGGTTCAACGACCCCCCCCTCAACCGCCTGGTGGAGCGCGCAGTCGCCACCAACCAAGATCTCCGCATCGCCACCGCACATGTCCTGGAAGCGCGCGCCCTGCGCATGGCCGCCGTCGCCGACTTTTTTCCCTCCGCCGACGCCGTGGCCGGCTGGAACAAAACAGCGACCAGCCGGAACGCCGCGCCTTTCCCGCTCACCCGCTCTCAGCGCGAATTAAGTCTTTACAACGCCGGCTTCGATGCCACTTGGGAACTGGATTTCTTCGGCCACGTCCGCCGCTCCGTGGAAGCCAGCAGCGCCGACCTGGCCGTCACCGTGGCGAATCGCCAGGACGTGTTGGTCACTCTCATCTCCGAGGTCGCCCGCAACTACTTCGAGCTGCGCGGCGCCCAAAACCGACTGGCCGTGGCCCGCACCAATGTAGATAACGAGGGGCAGACGCTGGAGCTTGTGAGCGCCCGGTTGAACGCGGGCCGGGCCACCGAGCTGGACACCGCCCGCGCCACCGCCGAACTGCAATCCACCCTGGCCTCCATCCCGCCGCTGGAAGCCGCTGTCAAACATTCCATCCACCGGTTGAGCGTCCTGACCGGACAGCAGCCCGCCGCCCTGGAATCGGAGCTGGCCCCGGCCGCCCCCATGCCGGCCCTGCCGCCGCTGGTCAACATCGGCGATCCCGCCGGCTTGTTGCGGCGCCGGCCCGACATTCGCGCCGCCGAAAGTTCCCTGGCGGCCATCACGGCGCGCATCGGCGTGGCCACGAGCGGACTTTTCCCGCGCGTCACCTTCAACGGCAACGCCGGTCTTCAAGCGGGCCATTTCACCGGGCTTTTTGGCGGCGGTTCGGACAACTATTCCTTCGGCCCCAGCATCACCTGGGCGGTTTTGGACCTGGGCCGCGTCCGCGCCGGGATCAAGGCCGCCCACGCCGAGGCCGACGCCGAGCTTGCCGCCTATGAAAAAACTGTCTTGACAGCTTTGGAGGAAACCGAAAACGCCCTGGTGGATTTCGACCGCGAGCAGAACCGCCGCGACTTCCTCAAGTCCTCCGCCCAGGCGGCCAACAACGCCGTGGCCATCGCCAGCCGGCGTTATGAGAGCGGGATCGAGGACTTTCTCACCGTGCTCGACGCCCAGCGCACGCAACTGGCCCTGCAGGACCAGTTGGCCCAAAGCCAGACCCGCGCCGCCACGGCGCTGGTCGCCCTCTACAAATCCCTCGGCGGCGGCTGGGAAAAGTAGGCGCAACGGCCCGGTCGTGCTATGCTGCGCCGTCATGATCCGTTGTCCTAAAGCAACTTTTCCCTTATGAAAGCAGTCCGCGTCCACAAATTCGGCGGCCCGGAGGTGTTGTCCCTTGAGCAGGTGCCCGACCCGCAACCCGGCCACAACCACATCCTCATTCGCGTCCGCGCCATTGGCGTGAATCCCGTTGAAACTTATTTGCGCTCCGGCTCCAATCCGGCCCTCGCCCTGCCCTACACCCCCGGCACCGACGCGGCCGGCGAAGTCCTGGCCGTCGGGGATTCCGTGCGGGGCTGGCCCGTCGGCGCGCGGGTCTATTCGAGCGGCACGCTCACCGGGGCGTATGCCGGGCTGACCCTGTGCGAAGCTTGCGATGTCCATCCGTTGCCGGAAAGAATCTCCTTTGCCCAGGGGGCGGCCATCAACATCCCCGGCGCCACCGCCTGGCGCGCCTTGTTCCAGCGCGCCCGCGCCCTGCCCGGCGAAACCGTCCTGATTCACGGCGCCAGCGGGGGAGTGGGCAACGCAGCCATCCAGCTCGCCCGCGCCGCCGGCCTGACCGTCATCGCCACCGCCGGAACGCCGGCGGGGGGCGAACTGGTGCGCCAGCTCGGCGCCCATTACGTCCTCGACCATCACGACCCCGCTTACGTCCCGCAAATCGCCACCATCACCGACGATCACGGCCCGGACATCATTCTGGAAATGCTCTCCAACGTGAACCTGGCGAGGGATCTTTCCATGCTCGCCTTCAATGGCCGTGTCATCATCATTGGCAGCCGGGGAAAAATCGAAATTGATCCCCGTGAAACCATGAAGCGCGACGCCGAAATCCGCGGCATGTTGCTGTTCAATGTGTCGGAGAAGGAGAAACTGGCCATCCATCGCGCCCTGGGCGCGGCGCTTGAGAACGGCGTCCTCAAGCCGGTCATCAACTGCCAACTGCCCTTGTCCCAGGCGGCGCGCGCCCACCAGCAAATCCTCCAGCCCGGCGCCCGGGGCAAAATCATCCTCCTGCCCGACGCGTGATGGATTTATTTAGTGCTGGCATAATCCATAGACCAAAAGGCCCAGCCCAAGAGCGACGACCGTCGGCCCGGCCAGCAGGCTGAGGTTCGGCCCGCGCTGGAGAACGGCGATGGATGGATCGGTTGGACAATAATAGACCGTCACCTCGTCGCCGGTGTCGTAGTATTGCGTGTTTTCCTGCCAGCCTATCGAGGCAAAGCTAAAGCGGGAAGACTGGTAGCTTTGGCCGGCCACCGAATACGTGAAGACCAGGTCCACATCACGGAAGGGCCTGTCCACCGGCGCGAAAGTGCCGTCGTTGGCCATGTCCCGATAGATGCCCGTAAACACATTGCGGCCCGAAATCTGTCCGATAGTATGCGGCCACCGGTGGCTGGACCAGGAGAGGACCAGCTCTTTGCGGCATAGATACGTGAGGAAAACGCCGATGGCGATTGCACAGGCCGCAGCAGACATCATAATGCGACATGGAGCAGCCAACGATAACAACTTGCAATGTTTTTCGCCGCAATCCCTTGGCATCATGTCTTTCCGACAAGGTTCACGGTCCTCCAATTCACGGGAAGCATCAGGAGGTCAGAATGTGTGTCGGAGGAATTGAAGCAGGCGTTGTCATGGGCCGTGATGGTCTCCAGAAAGGCAGGGCGGCAGTTCTCTCCATGAACCCTCACCTCACCCTGACCCTCTCCCCTCCCATCCGATGGGAGCGGAGAGGGAAAAGGCGGCGGACGCGATTGGTTCCACGGAAGTTTGCCGAGCAGCGACAGGTTCAGGGGAGAAATGCGCAAGTTGCCTTCGGGGAAAATCTATACCCGCCGCAAGACGGCAGCGCGACATTGTTTCCTCTGGCAAAGCCCGACGGCGGGCAGGGGACTGCCCGCCTGACCGCGCGTGGCCTGCGCATTTTTATCATTGCGCATTTATAATTTATCATTTCCCCCAGGGATGATAGTGTTTGCCTCATGGCAGAGGATTTTCGTCCCGATCCCGATGCGTTGCTGGCCGCCATCCAGAAAACCGAGGCGGCGAAAAAACGCGGCCAGCTCAAGGTCTTCCTTGGCATGGCCGCCGGCGTCGGCAAGACCTACTCGATGCTCCGGGCCGCCCAGCGCGCCCAGCGCGAGGGGCGCGACGTCGTCATCGGCTATGTCGAGACGCACGGACGCAAGGAAACCGACGCCCTGGTCGCCGGCCTGCCCGTCATCCCCCGGCGCAAGGCCGAGTATCGCGGCGTCATGCTGGAGGAAATGGACCTCGACGCCCTGCTGGCCCGCCGCCCCCAATTGGCCCTGGTGGATGAACTGGCCCACACCAACATCCCCGGCTCCCGCCACGCCAAGCGCTACCAGGATGTCATCGAATTGCTAGATGCCGGCATTGACGTCTTCACCACCATGAACGTGCAGCACGCGGAAAGCCGGGTGGACACGGTCCGTCAGATCACCGGCTCCACCGTCCATGAAACCGTCCCGGACAGCGTGCTGGACGGCGCTGACATTGAATTGATTGACTTGCCGCCCGACGAATTGCTCAAGCGGCTGGATGAAGGCAAGGTCTATCTGCCGGAGCGCGCCGAACTGGCCATGATGAATTTCTTCCGCGAAGGCAATCTGAACGCCCTCCGCGAAATGGCGTTGCGTCTGGCGGCGGAACACGTTGGGCAGGAGGTGCATGATTATCTGCAGGCCATGCAAATCACCGGGCCGTGGAAGTCGGGCCACCGTCTCCTGGTGGCCGTCAGCGCCAGCCCCTCTTCGCCCCACATGATCCGTTGGACGCGCCGGCTCGCGGACAGCTACGACTGCCCCTGGCTGGCCGTGTATGTCGAGCAGCCAAAGTCGCTCTCTGAGGAAGACCAGGCCCGGCTGACGCGGCATCTGGCCCTGGCACGCGAACTCGGGGCCGAAGCGGTCACCACCGCCGACGCTGACATTGCGCGCGGACTCCTGCGCGTGGCCCAACAGCAAAACGCCACGCAAATCATCGTGGGCAAGCCGGGAGGCGGAGGGCTGCTGGACCGCTGGCGCGGCGGCCGTTTGCTCCGCCGATTGGTGCGGGACAGCGGCCATATTGACCTCCACGTCGTGCGGCCCGAAACCACGGAAAAAAACATCCCCCCCCGGCGCCGGCGGGGGCTGGGAATGGAATACTCTTCGCCGCAGCAGTACCTGGCCGCCCTGGCCACCGTGGGCTGCTGCACCGGCTTGAACGCGGCTCTGCAATCCGTCCTTCGCGTGGACCCGCAGGCCCTGGCCTTGATTTATTTGCTGGCCGTGGTGGTGCAGGCCTGCTTCGTCGGGCGCGGCCCGACCTTGTTCGCCGCGGCGGCCAGCGCCATCTTGTGGGAATTCTTCTTTACTCAACCCTTCTCTTCCCCAAAAATGACGAAGTTCGCCGACGTGATGATGTTCGCCATGTACTTCGTGGTGGCCATCGTCATGGGCCAGTTGGTTTCGCGCCTCCGCTGGCAGGAACGGGCGGAAAGCCGGAGCGAAGAGCGTTCCACCGCCCTTTACCTCCTCACCCGCGACCTGGCCGACGCGGCCGACGTTGACGACATGGCGCGGCGGCTGGTCCGCCAGGTTGCCCAGGCCTTCAAAAGCGACGTGGCGATTCTCCTGCGCGACGCCAACGGCGGCCTTTCCCCGACGGCGCATCCCGCGAGCATGTTTTCCATTTCGGAAAAGGAACAGGGCGTGGCCGCGTGGGCCTTTCGTTTCGGCAAGGCGGCCGGCCGTTTCACGGACAACCTGCCCTCTGCCGAGGCGGTTTACATGCCGCTGGCCACCAATCGCGGCAGCGCCGGGGTTCTCGCCGTCAAACTGCCGGGCGAGCAGCCGCCCACGCTCGAACAGCGCAATTTGCTCGACGCCTTCGCCCGGCAGACCGCGCTGGTGCTGGACCGTTTCCGGCTCGACGCCGAGGCCGAACAGGCGCGGTTGCTCGCCGAATCGGAGAAATTGAGCAAGGCGCTCCTCAACTCCATTTCTCACGAACTGCGCACGCCGATTTCCGCCATCACGGCCGCCGCCAGCACCCTGGCCGGATTGCCGCCCGACGGCCAGCCGGGCCTGCAAAAAACCCTCGCCGCCGAAATCCAGGAAAGCGCCGCGCGTCTCAACCGCCTCGTCGGAAATCTGCTGGACATGACGCGGCTGGAGTCCGGCAAGGTCAAGGCGCGGCTGGAATGGTGCGATCTGGCCGACCTGGTCAACGTCGCTTTGCGGCGCAATCAAACCGAGCTGGCCCGCCACCCCGTCAAGGTCCAAATCCCCAAGGGCCTGCCCCTGGTGCGGATGGATTTTGTCCTGATCGAACAGGCCCTCAATAATCTTCTCCTCAACGCCGCCACCTATACCGCCGAGGGCACGCCGGTCGAAATCACCGCCGCCGGCGGGGCGGGCGAAATCTCGCTTACCGTGGCCGATCGCGGGCCGGGCCTGCCGTCCGAAAGCCTCCCCCACGTCTTCGACAAGTTTTATCGCGTGCCCGGCGCGCCGCCCGGGGGCACCGGCCTGGGATTGTCCATCGTCAAAGGTTTTGTGGAGGCGCACGGCGGGCGCGTCGAGGCGCGCAACCGCGAGGGCGGCGGCGCGCAGTTCACCCTTTATTTGCCCGTCGAAAGCGCCCCCGAACCCAGCCTGGAGCCGGTCCCATGAGCGAAAACCCTGCGCCGGCCCACTCGGTCTTGATTGTTGACGACGAAGTGCAAATCCGCCGGC
>JBEKUQ010000047.1:0-8804 GCA_049514835.1 Verrucomicrobiota bacterium
GTTTTTTGGGTGCGCGGAAAGATCACCGGCGCGCCGAGTTTCTCGCGCTGCTGCGCCCGAGGACGGGCGCACTCCTGTATTATTCTTGTGCCTGACCCTCGTAGCAGTGTCAAGATGCGCCCTGCCTCCCCCCTTGCTTTATCCGCCGCCTCATTTATTCTGCAATCACTGACGTTATATGCAATTGGACAATGAGGAAATCCGGCGCTACTCGCGCCACTTGATTCTCCCGGAGGTCGGGCTGGCCGGCCAGAAGAAGATTTGTTCGACCAGCGTGCTGTGCATCGGGGCGGGCGGCCTGGGTTCGCCCATCGCCATGTACCTGGCCGCGGCGGGCATCGGCAAGCTCGGCCTGGTGGATTTCGACACGGTGGATTTATCCAATCTCCAGCGCCAGATCATCCACGGCACCCCCGACGTCGGCCGGCCCAAATTGGATTCCGCCCGCGACACGATCCACCGCATCAATCCCCATGTCGAGGTGGTGCTGCACAATACCCGGCTGACCAGCGAAAACGCGCTGGAGATTCTCGCTCCCTACGACATCGTGGTGGACGGCACGGACAACTTCCCCACGCGCTACCTGACCAACGACGCCTGCGTGCTGCTGAAAAAGCCCAACATCTACGGCTCCATTTTCCGATTCGAAGGGCAGGCCAGCGTCTTCGCGCCGCACTTGAATGGCCCTTGCTACCGCTGTTTGTATCCCGAACCGCCGCCGCCCGGCATGGTGCCCAGTTGCGCGGAAGGCGGCGTGCTTGGGGTGCTGCCGGGCATCATCGGCTGCATCCAGGCCACCGAGATTTTAAAATTGGCCCTGGGCAAGGGCAGTTCCCTCATTGGCCGGCTGCTGCTGCTCAATGCCCTTGACATGAAGTTCCGCGAATTCCGGCCGCGGCGCGATCCCCAATGCCCGTTGTGCGGAGAGAATCCCACCATTACCAAGTTGATTGATTACCAGATGTTTTGCGGCATCCCCGACACCCCGGCCCAGGCCGCCTCTCATCCGGACGAGGTGACGGTGCAGGAAATGAAACAGGCCCTGGACGACCCCGGGCTGGGGATCAAGGTGATTGACGTGCGCGAGCCGGATGAATACCAAATCGCCCACATCCAGGGCGTGCCGCTCCTGCCCTTGAGCGAGCTGCCCCGGCGCTTCGCCGAGCTGGACGCCAACCAGCACATCTATATCCACTGCAAATCCGGCGTGCGCTCGCGCAAGGCGCTGCAATTCCTGCGGGAACAAGGCTACAAGTATTTGAAGAGTGTCCGGGGCGGCATTGACGCCTGGTCGGACGAAGTGGACCACCATGTACCCAAGTATTGAGCAGGGTTCGACGGAGTCTGACCTTGCCGCGGAGGTTTGTCGGACGCGTCAGGGCTTGCCCCCGCGCCGGACGGAATCCTTTAACTTGGGGTCCAGCGCCAGCGCGGCCTGGAATTCCTTCAGGGCGTCGTTGGTGCGCGAGAGCAGGAGCAGCGCGTTGCCCAGATTATAGTGCGCCTCGCCGGTGTTTTGCAGCCGCACCGCGCATTGAAAATTGGAAACCGCCCCGGCAAAATCTTTTTGTTCCTCCGCCCGGAATCCGAGTTTGACGTAGCTCAAATACTTGCTCTTGTCAACCACCTGGCGGTCCAGCTTCTCGTTGCGAAAGCGCGCCGCCAGTTGTTCCGTCGCCTGATCGGTCCGCTGCCCGGCCAGGTAGGCCGCCACCGTCACCAGAAACGCGCAGAACAGAAATATCTCCAACGGCAGGCTCGGCGGCGGGTCATAGTCCGTGGTTTCCCCGGCGGCGGAGCGGCCGGGGGGAACCTTCGCGGGTTGGTTGGTCGCATTGGCCATAGTCTTTTTGGCGCGTCAGTTTAACGCCCGCCCTCGTGAAAGCAAAGTCATTCGGGCTTCATTTTTTGCCCGTTCCGGTCTGCTTGATGGCGCGGTAATCGCCCTCTTCGCAACCCAGCACAAATTCCTCCGTCACTGATTTCAATTCCTCCCACCGCGCCCGGATGGATTTGGCGTCCTGCGCCGTCACCTGGTTGTCGTGCGCCGCGTCGGCGATCACCCCCAGCAAATCGGCAAATTCCTGCACCACGTCGTTGGTGGCGGGCACCAAAAACGCCGGATGCGACCGGCCGATTTTTGGGTTCTTGATGAAAAAGCCGCCCGCCTGCTGGCAGAGCCATTGCACGATCCGCTCATCCCCGCTGCACTTCACCAGCGCCGCCACCCGGTCCAACGGATTGGCCACCCCGCTTTTTTGCGACGGCGGCTCGGCCCATTTATAGACCATGGACAGCGAAAGGCCCATTTCACCGGCCATGTGCTTTGGACTTATCTTTTGAAAGACCTCGCGCAAAATCTCATGGGATTCCATGCCGGCGAGACTGCCCCAACGCCGTCCCCTTGGCAAGCCAACTTTGCGGCCCCCCAACACGGCTAAATTGCCCGGCGAAACTCCTTGCCGCCTTGATCCACGATGGCATATTAACTGCGCCGGTTCATTCCAGGCGGGGCGGCTTGCGCCGGGCCCGTCCAATGGCGGTGGCGCGCTTAGCTCAGCGGTAGAGCATTACCTTCACACGGTAGGGGTCGCAGGTTCAAACCCTGCAGCGCGCACCATCCTCCGGGTCTCCAAGAAGTTAAGAATTCGACTGAGTCAATAGTCCTTGCTTTGCGCCCCGTCTCGTGCTCTGCTGATGGGAAGAACAGTTCCATAACATCTTTATGCGCAGAATTCTTATGAAAAACAGATTGCTCACCCTGCTGGCTGTGGCCGCCATTTTCCTTCCCGGATCTCGCGCCCGCGCCGCCGAGACCAACGCCGCTGCCGTGGAATTGTCGAACTTGGTCGCCAAAATCAACGTCAGCCTGCAAGACGGCAAACGCACCGAAGCCGATCAGGCCGACAACCTCAAGGCGTTCGACGCCCTCATCGCCAAGCACAAGGGCGAAACCAACGACGCCGTCGCCAACATCGCCTTCATGAAAGCCGCCCTTTATCAGGCGGTTTTCAAACAGCCCGACAAAGCCACCGAAATGTTCAAACAACTCCAGCTCGACTTCCCCGGCACCCCGACGGCGAAAAGGGCGGACGCAATGATCGCCAACATCAAGGAGGGCGAGGAGGCCAGAAAAATTCAGGAAGCGCTCGCCATTGACAGCGCCTTCCCCGATTTCGATGTCAAGGACCTCGATGGCAAACCCCTGGCCGTCGCCAACTTCAAGGGCAAGGTCGTCATGGTTGATTTCTGGGCCACCTGGTGCGGCCCCTGCGTGGGCGAAGTCCCCAACGTCGCCGCTGTTTACAAGAAGTACCACGACAAAGGCTTTGAAATCATCGGCGTCAGTTTGGACCGCGACGGCGACAAGGGCAAGGTGGTCAGTTTCACCAAGGAGCACAACATGCCCTGGCAGCAGTTCTACGACGGCAAATACTGGCAGAACGAACTCGCTGTCAAATACGGCATCCGCAGCATCCCCGCCACCTTCCTGCTCGACGGCTCCGGCAAGATCATCGCCAAAAACGTGCGCGGTGAAGCTTTGGAACCCGCCGTGAAGAAAGCCCTGGGAGTCAATTAAAAAAACTTGGAACCCGCTCCGCTCCGTTCGCGCCGGTCCCCGGTCCGCCGCTGGGTCGGCGGGCTGGCCTGCGCCTTGCTGGCCGGCCTCCTTTCCGGCTGCCAGACCGTGTCGTATTACCGGCAGGCCGTCGTCGGCGAGTCGCAGATTCTCCTCCATCGGCAATCCATCTCCCATCTCATCGCCGATCCAAAGACCCCGGCCCCGCTCAAGGCCAAATTCCAGACCATTCTGCAAATCCGCCAATTCGCCGCCCAACAGCTCCACCTTCCGGCCGGCCAATGCTTCCTCAAATACACCGACCTCCGCCGCCCCTGCGTCGTCTGGAACGTCAACATCGCTCCCCCGCTTTCCCTCGATCCCATGACCTGGTGGTTCCCCGTCGTCGGCCGCGCCAGCTACCGGGGCTATTTCCATGAACCGCTCGCCCGCCGCTATGCCGATGCCTTCGCCAAAAAAGGCTGGGATGTCTATGTGGACGGCGTCCAAACCTACTCCACTCTCGGCTGGTTCAACGACCCCGTTCTCAACACCTTCATCAACGAACCCGATTCCTCCCTTGCCGAAATCATCTTCCACGAACTCGCCCACCGTCGCCTTTTTGTCACCGGCGACACCGACTTCAACGAAGCCTTCGCCACCGCCGTCGCCTCCGAGGGCGTGCGCCGCTGGCTTCTCGCCTCCTCCTTGCCCCAGGCCCTCGACCCATACCGCGCCGCCCTGGCCAAAGACCATCAATTCGTTGACCTCATCATGGACACCCGCCGCCAACTGCAAGCCCTTTATGACATCACTTATTTAACTGACACCGTCAAGCTCTCGCGCAAGCAGGACATCATCGCCCAGCTCCGCGCCAGGCACTCCGACCTCAAGGCCTCCTGGGGCGGCCAATCCCCTTACGACGGCTGGTTCGCCGAACCCATCAACAACGCCAAGCTCAACACCGTCTCCGCCTACTACGATCTCGTCCCCGCCTTCGACGCCCTCCTCCGCGCGAACGGCGGCGACCTGGAAAAACTCTACCACGCCGTCGCTCAACTGGCCAAACTGCCTCTCCCCGAGCGCCACCGCCAACTCGCCGCCTTTCTCGCCGCTCCCCAAAAATAGCCGCCCCCTTCCGCCGCGCTCCGTCCGGTCCATGCCGTTCCTCCTATCGGTCGCATCCGTCCCATCCGTCCTATGCCCCTCCAACAACGCCCTTGAATTATCCGCCGCTTTCGGCACACTCCTCCCATGCAATCTGTTTTTACCGGGCCGGTTTATGTCGTGCGCGACAATATTGACACCGACCAAATCATCTCTGCGCAATACCTCAACCTCGTCCCCACCATCCCCGCGGAATACAAGTCCCTCGGCAGCCACGCCCTCGCCGGTTTGCCCGACTCCCTCTACCCCGTCCGCTTCATCAAGCCGGGGCAGGCCGGCAGCGAATATCCCATCGTCGTCGCCGGGCGCAATTTCGGCTGCGGCAGCTCGCGCGAACACGCTCCCATCGCCCTCGGCTCCGCCGGCTGCCACCTCGTCGTGGCCGAAAGCTTCGCCCGCATCTTCTTCCGCAACTCCGTCGCCACCGGCGAGCTTTATCCCTGCGAATGCGCCGTCCGCCTCTGCGACGCCTTGCAAACCGGCGATGTCGTCACGGTGGATTTGGACAAGGCCACCGTCACCATCGCCAAGACCGGGCAAAGCCACCCCTTGAAACCCCTCGGCGACGTCCGCCCCGTCGTGGACGCCGGCGGCCTGTTCAACTACGCCCGCAAAACCGGCATGATGCCCGCTTGAATTCATGATGCAATTCAACCGAATTCAGCCGCGCCTCGACATGGCCCCGAGATTCGCCCGCACGGCCGTTCTCGCTTTCTTCCTGGCCGCCCTTGTCTTCCCGGTCCGGGCCCAGACCGACACCAATCTGCTCGCCCGGTTGCTGGCCCTCAAAACTCTGGAATCCAATCTTCACTACCAACAGGGCAAGATTACCCTCAAGGACGGCCTGGCCACCGTCACCCTCCCGGACGCCTTCCGCTATTTGTCGCCGGAAGACGCCGAAACCGTGCTGGTCAAAATGTGGGAAAATCCCCCTGGCGCAAAACCTCTTGGCATGATTGTTCCCGCTGACAAGAGCGTCCTTTCACCTTCCTCCTGGGCCGTGGTCATTACTTACAACAACGATGGCTATGTCAAAGACTCCGACGCGAGCAAAATTGATTACACCAGCCTGCTCCAGCAAATGCAGAAAGCCACACGCCAGGCCAGCCAGACCCGCGTCGAACACCATTACCCTTCCATCGAGCTGATCGGCTGGGCCGCTCCCCCGGTCTATGACAAGGACACTCACAAAATGTATTGGGCCAAGGAAATTCACTTTGGCGACTCCCGGAACAACACCCTCAACTATAACATCCGCGTCCTGGGCCGTCGCGGCGTCCTCGTCCTCAACGCCGTCGCTCCCATGAGTCTTTTTCCGCAAATTCAGGCGCAAACCCCCGACGTCGTCAAAATGGTGGATTTCGCCGATGGCAACCGCTACGCCGATTTCAACCGTTCCACCGACAAAGTCGCCGCCTACGGCCTGGCCGCTCTGGTCCTCGGCGGCATTGCCGCCAAAGCCGGTTTTTTCAAGATCCTTTTGGTCGCTCTCCTCGCCGCCAAGAAATTCATCATCATCGGCCTCATCGCCGTCGCCGCCTTTCTCAAAAAATTCCTCAAACGCAAACCCCCGGCTTCGCCCCCGCCGCCAACCCCGGCCCTCTAATTCTATTGACCATCCGCCCTCGCCCAGCGGCCCGCCAAAACCATGTCCGCGGATATCACCCTCTTCAACGGCGCCGCCTGGTACCTGGCTTTTCTGTTCTCCACCACCGTGCATGAAGCCAGCCATGCCCTCGTGGCCTTGCGCCTGGGTGACGCCACCGCCCAGCGCGGTGGCCAGGTCACGCTCGACCCCATCCCTCACGTTCGCCGCGAACCTTTCGGCATGGTGATTGTACCCATTCTCTCCTACATCATGGGCGGCTGGATGATCGGTTGGGCCAGCGCCCCTTACGATCCTGATTGGGCGCGTCGCAATCCCCGCCGCGCCGCCCTCATGGCCCTGGCCGGGCCGGCTTCCAACCTCCTCCTCTGTCTCGCCGCCGCCGGCCTCATTCGCCTCGGCCTCCACTTCGATTGGTTCAGCGCCCCGGAACAAATCAGGAACGCCACCCACCTCGTCTCCGCAAATCGCCAGGGCCTGGCCGATCTGGCCGCCGTCCTCCTCGGCGTCTTCTTCTATCTCAATCTGCTTCTCTTCGCCTTCAACCTCATCCCCTTGCCTCCCCTCGACGGCTCCAGTCTCCCGCTCCTCTGCCTTTCCGAATCCGCCGCCGCCCAATACACCTCCTTCCTCCGATCACCCGGCGTCTCTTTCATCGGCATGATCCTGGCCTGGCAACTTTTCGGCCCGCTCGCCCGCCTCATCTACCACGGCGCCATCCAATGCCTCTACCCCGGCGTCCATTACGTTTTTTGATCAGCCCTTCAACAACTCCATCCTCGGCCGCCCCTCTTCCAGCAGCGGATTGGCCCCGCCCGCCTCCAGTTTCCCCAGCCAGCGTTCGATCAGAACCAAGACCCTCCGCACGTCCAGCCTTTCGTGGGCCGCCGGATACCGCCCCAGATTCGTCCGCGCCAGTCTCAACAACGCCGCCGCCGGCCCTTTTCGGTCCTTCTCCAAATGAACACACGCTCCGGCCAACTGGATCAGCCCCTTGTAAAAAAGCCCGTTCGGACCGCTCCGTTGCGCCTGCCAGACCACTTCCAGCACTTCATGCGCCTCATAAAAAAGCCCGCGATTAAAACACCCAAAATACCCCGCGTAATGCCGGTCAACCCCGTCGTGGCCGGGGCTTTCCAACTCCAGTTCCGCCAATAAGCCCGCGATTTTTTCCACCTTCCTGCTCATCCCTTCAACATAACGCGCCTCTCACCCCTCCGCGAGCCTGCCCAACAAAATGAAACGGCCCGCCTCCGTCCGGCTCTCCGCCGCGAAATCCCTCCTTCAGCATTGGCCGACGGGCGCTGAGCGCAAAGCTTGCCCGCGGCAAGGCCCATGATAGACTGACGCCCAAGCCTCTTATGAAATGGACCGACGAAAACCTGGATGTCTTGCAAAATCTGGAATTCCGCGTCGCGCAGGTTTGGCGCGCCCATCCGGAAATGACCGATTATGCCGCGCTCCGCGCCTATCAGGCCGCCTTCAAATTCTATCGGGATCAAGCGCGCGGCCACACCGCCAAGCCGCCCACCCTGACCGGGCTGGACGCCGCGGTGTTCGAAGCCGTCACGGAAATGTGCGAAATCCGCCTCGGCCGCCGGGCCGGCCCCGATGAGGCCTTCGCCGGCATTCCACCCGTCTCTCTGGAAAAGCTGGTTGGTTTCCTTCGCGAACTTGCCAAGTCCGTCGAACGTCATACGCAGATGGGCGGGCGCCAGGGCTACTTGACTTTTATTGACAAATTCCTTCCCTGATATTAGGATGAAGATCAAGAGGGGAAGGCCAAAAATAATTCAAAGGATTTTCCGCTCCCGCTCGTCTTGCAGGTTAGGAGGATGAATACAAGCCAGCCGCACAGAATATGAGAACCACGGCCGCAACCACCTGGCCGGAGGGAGGGCTGGTCTTGGACCCCGGCGCTCCGCCCGGCAAAACTTTTCAAAGGATTTTCCCGTCCCGCTGGTCTGATTGGTTAAAAGAAAGCCGCCCGGCGGAGGCCGAGGACCCGACTTTGCTGCTGCGAACGCGGCAGGGCGATCCGGCGGCATTTGAGGCGCTCATCCGCCGGCATCAACGCATGATTTACTCGCTGACCTATCGCATGACCGGCTCCGCCGCCGACGCGGAGGACCTGACGCAGGAGACTTTCCTGCGCGCCTGGCGGCAAATCGGTTCCTACCGCGCCGCCGCCAAGTTTTCCACCTGGCTTTACCGCATTGCCCTCAATGCCTGCTTGACGTGGCGTCAGCGCGAAACCCTGCGCGCACAGGTGCAGGCCGGCTGGGCCGAGACCAATGGCGCGCCCGAATTGGGCGGGGAAACAGCCCTGGCCCGCAACGAAACGGGCCGCAACCTCCAGGCCGCCCTGCTCAAACTGCCGGCCAAGCAGCGCGCCGCCGTCATGCTCACCCTTTACGACGGCCTCAGCCACGCCGAGGCGGCGCAAGTCCTGGGTTGTTCGGAAACCACCGT
>JBEKUQ010000048.1:0-8786 GCA_049514835.1 Verrucomicrobiota bacterium
GCGCCGGTTCCTCCGAAGTGGGCGGAGGCGAGGGAAAAGCGGAGGACTTCGCGATGGCGGGCGAGAATGGCGTGGACGCTGCGCTGAAGGTTGCCAATGCCCTTGCCGTGAATGATGCGCAATTCGAGGAGGCCGCGCTCCTGGCAGGCGGCGAGCCATTCGGGGACGAGCGCGCCCACGTCGCGCGGGCGGAAGGTGTGCAAATCCAAGACTCCATCCATCGGCAGTTCGACGGGGGCGTCGGCGGGGGGAGTGTCGGAGGGCATGGCGGCGAAGATTGGGATTAAGATCAGGATTAAGATTAAGATTCGGAGTCAAGGCTGGGCGGGCCGTTTGGGCGGGCCGGTGCTGGCGCGGAGGATGATTTCGGCGGGCAAACGGCGCGCCTCGGCCGGTTCGCCGCGCAGGAGCTTTTGCATGATTTCCATGGCGGCCGCGCCGAGGCGCAATTTGGGCTGATGGACGGTGGTGAGCGGGACGCGGAAAAGTTCGCTCATGAAGATGTCGCCAAAGCCGGCCACGGAAAGGTCCTTGGGAATCTGGAGTCCGTGGTTCAAAAAGGCCCTGGCGGCGCCCATGGCCGACAGATCGCTGGCGCTTTGCACGGCGGTGACGGAGGGGGCCTCGCGCAGGATTTGGAGGGCGGCTTTTTCGCCTTCCTCCAAGGTGGCGCCGGCGTTGAAGAGCAGGGCGTCGTCCCACTCCACGGCGGCTTCGCGCAAGGCGCGGCGATAGCCTTCCAGGCGTTCCTGCGCCCAGGGCGCGCTGGTGGGGCCGCAGAGGAAGGCGATTTTTTTGTGGCCCAATTCCAGCAGATGCCGCGTGAGGAGAGAACTGCCCTGGAGGTCGTCGGTTTCGACGTTTGGAAAACTGGAGCAGAAGGGAGCGCGGTGGCCGAGGATGACGACGGGCATGCGGCGACGGGCCAGGTCCTCGTAGATGGCGGCGGTGGGAGCCAGCCGGTAAACGGGAAAAAGGAACAGGCCGTCCACGCGCCGGGAAAGGAGGCGGCGCACGCAGGCCTCTTCGCGCTCGGCGATGTTCAGGTCGTGCATGAGGAGGAGGTCGTAGCCCAGTTCGTGGGCCCGGTCCTGGATGGCGGAGACGGTGCGGGCGAGAATGGGATTGGCCACGGAGGAGAGCACCAGGCCGAGGAGCCGGGTGGTGCGGTTGCGCAGGCTCTGGGCCATGAAGTCGGGGACGTAACCCATTTGTTGGGCGAGCAACCGGAGGCGGGCGCGGGTCGGCTCGGCCACGTCGGGGGCGCCGCGCAGGGCCTTGGAAACGGTCATGACGCAAACGCCCCCGCGGGCGGCGATGTCTTTCAGGCGGACCATCGGTTTGATAAACGCAAAGTAATTAATTGCGGGATGAGAGGCAAGCGCTACCTCGACTGGAGGAGGACGCGGAAGCGGTGGCCGAGGTGTTCGGGATGAGTGAGGGTTTGAAATTGGCGGACGCGGGAGGCGGTCCATTCCCCGGAATCCGGCGCCCCGGCCAGGACGCGCTGCAAGATTTCTGTCAAGAACTTTGATTGCCGGAGCAGGCCTTCCTGGCGCAATCCGGCGGCCTCCCCAGCCTGGCGCAGGAGGGAGAAATTGACGTGCGCGGTGATGTCCTGATGGCCGGGGCGGGCGAGGAGGTTTTCGGAAAGATGATGCCCGGCGCAGGCGCGGAGCGTTCCGGCGGCGCGCGCGGGATGGAGCCACTCGTCGCCGTCCAGGCCGTAATCCAACGCCATGAGTTTGCCGCACTCCAGGCTGGCGGCGGCGCGGGACCACCAATGGATGGCGGCGGGGGAAAGTTCAATGACAAATCCGTCGGGCAGCACGGCTTCGACTTCGGCGGGAAGGCGCGGCAGGCCGGCGGCGGCCTCATTGGACAAGGGACCTCTTTGCCAGACAAAACCATGGCCGTCCCAATGCACGCGCCATTCCAGCCACCGCTGGCCGGCGGCGTCGCGGCACAAGCGGTGCGCGGGCATGGCGTCGAGGAGTTCGTTGGAAAAAATGATGCCGCGGACGCGGGGCGAACCGGGTGCGGCGAAATCGGCGGCCCATGTGACGTTGGGGAATTCATGGCCCAGCTTTTGCGCCTGCCAGGCGCGGCGGATGGGCGACGGCTCGATGATCCGGTATTCGAGGCCGGTGAAGATGGCGGGGCGGCGGCGGCCCAACCAGCGCAAAACGTCCAGCGCCAACTGTCCGTCGTGCGCGCCCGCCTCGACAATCTGGCAGCGGGCGGGCGGGGGCGCGAGGTCCTCCAGCCATTGGGCGAATTGAAAGGCGAGCAATTCGCCAAAGACCGGGCCGACGCTGACGCTGGTGAAGAAGTCGCCGCGCCGGCCGATGGGGCGCGGCTGTTCGTAATAGCCGCAGCCCGGCGCGTAGAGGGCCAATTCCATGAAGCGCGCGAACGAGATCGGTCCGCGGCGGGCGATTTCGTCCCGAATATCGGCGGCGGGCCGGGGCGTGTCAGATTCTTGGATAGCCATGCCCAATTTTAGTCTCCCAGTCGCGTGATTAAAAAGATTAAGATTAAGAGGGGAACCCAAGAATATGAAATGCACCCGAAGCGCGCCAACCATCTGCGTCTTGCTTGCTTTTTGTCAAGTTTGTGGCAAAATTTGTGCAGCGGCACCACAATTTATGGCTCATTGGGAAGGGTCACCAATTCTGGCGGCCTGGCGACGCAGCGAAGTGAACCCAATTGACCCGAATCAGATTATGATAAACCCAAAAATGCTGATGCTGACGGCAGCCGCACTTTGCAGTCTGTCCGCCCCCATTAACCCCGCCTGGGCCCAAGGCACGGCGTTCACCTACAGCGGCCAGCTCGACGACGGCGGCAGTCCTGCCAACGGCAGCTACGATCTGACGTTCACGCTGTTCAATGCCCTGAGCGGTCCGAGCCAGGTCGGGACCCCCATCACCAACCCCGCCACGGGCTTGAGCAACGGGTTGTTCACCGTGACGTTGGATTTCGGCAATGTGTTTGATGGCACGGTCTTCTGGGCGGAAATAGGCATCCGCACCAATGGCGCTGCTTCTTTCGCCACCCTCACTCCGCGCCAGCAGTTGACACCAACCCCCTATGCCATTTACGCGGAGCGCGCCAGCGCGGCGGGAATCAGCGGAACGATTCCGGCCGGCAGCCTTGGCGGCGCCTACGCCAACCAGGTGACATTGAACAACACCGCCAACCTGTTCACCGGCAGTTTTTCAGGCAACGGCGGCGGATTGACCAACCTGAATGTGGGGACGCTGGGCGGAATGGCATCGTCGAACTTCTGGCAAACCGGGGGCAACACGGTCGCGCCCGGCCAGTTCCTCGGCAGCACCAACAACCAACCGGTGGAGATTTGGGCGAACAACCAACGCGTGGCCCAGTTGGCCTATGCTTTGAACGCGGTTGACGGTTACAGCCCCAACCTCGTATTCGGGCACAGCGGCAATTACGTGGCCAACGGGGTGGTGGGTGCGACGATTGTTGGCGGCGGCAGCACCAATGGGCTGCCTTACCCTTCAACCAACGAAGTGCTGGCTGACTTTGGCACGGTGGTGGGGGGGCGTGGCAACAGGGCCGACGGCCAATACTCGGTGGCCATGGGCTTCCTTTCCATCGCCGCCGGGAGTCAATCCACGGCCCTGGGAGGCTCTTCTGCGACCGGAGATTACTCGACAGCGATGGGCGCTGCGGATGCCGGCGGCCAATTCTCCACCGCCATGGGCACATCCTCTGCTGCGGCCACGAACTCCACGGCCATGGGCGCCTCCACCGCCAGCGGCAATTCTTCCACCGCCATGGGCGCCTCCACCGCCAGCGGGGATGGATCCACGGCCATGGGCGCCTCCACCGCCAGCACAAATTTTTCCACCGCCATGGGCGGCTCGGCCACCGCCAGCGGATATGCCTCCACCGCCATCGGATTGTTGTCAACCGCCGGCGGATACGCGGCCACCTCGATCGGTTATTTTTCAAGCGCCAATGGAGATCATAGCTTTGCCGCGGGAAGCTATGCCCACGCCAACTACACCGGCGATTTTGTCTGGGGGGATTCAGTGCTGGGCGGCAGCGCGACAGGCCCGGACCAATTCTATGTCCGCGCCCAGGGCGGCCTGCAACTCGACAACACCACCAGCATGTTCTGCGGGAACCAAACCCGGCAGATGCTCAACCTCTATCAAAGCGGCTACGGCATCGGCGTGCAGAACTTCGTGGAATACTTTCGCACCGGCTCGAAATTTGCCTGGTTCACGGGCGGCGTCCACAGCGATACTCAAGACGACCCGGGAGCCGGCGGATTGGTCACCATGACTCTCGACCAAAATGGCAATCTGGGCCTGACCGGTTACGCGGTGGCCACGGCCTATTACACCAGCAGCGACCGCAACCGCAAGGCGGGCTTGGAGCCGGTGGATGCCAAAACGGTTCTGGAAAAAGTGGCTTCCTTGCCCATCAGCCGCTGGCATTTTACCAATGAGGTGGCGACGACCCACCTGGGCCCCATGGCGCAGGATTTCCAGGCGGCCTTCCACGTCGGCATGGATGACCAGCATATTGCGACGGTGGATGAAACCGGCGTGGCGCTGGCGGCCATTCAGGGGTTGAACCAGAAATTGGAAGAACGGAACGCGGAGATTAAAACCTTGCAAGAAAAGGCCGCCAAGGTGGATTGCCTCGAAGAACGGTTGAAGCAATTGGAACAGATCGTGCAATCTCTGGCGGCAAACAAATAAGGCGCCTTTGTCCCGGTTTCATGCCGGGGCTTCTGCGGCAGGGTCATTGACGATCGGGTGGGCAACCTGCCCATGTTGCGAATGATCAAGCCCCCGGCAAAATCCGCAATGTTCCCGCCCGACGAATTCATCGGCTTTGGCTTGCAGTTGGCAGCAGACTTGCTAAAAGGAAGGTAACGAGCTGAAAAGCTGAAGGAACCTATATGGCCCAAATTGACGCGCTATTCAACCTGATGTTCAGCGAGAAGGCCTCGGACCTTCATCTGTCCTCCGGCAACCCGCCGATCCTGCGGATCAACGGGGAGCTGACGCGGGTGGATGTGCCGGCGCTGCAGGACGAGCAGCTCAAGGTGATGCTCTACGAAATCGCCCCGGAGTACAAGATCAAGACCTTCGAGGAAACGGGGGATGTTGACTTCGGCTACGAAATCACCGGGGTGTCGCGTTTTCGCGCGAATTTCTTCTCGCAGAAGCACGGGATCGCGGCGGTGTTCCGGCAGATTCCCAGCACGGTGCTTTCGTTTGAGGACTTTGAAAAAGTGGGGGCGCCGTTTCCGGCGGTGTTGAAGAAGTTCGCCATGCTGCACAAGGGGCTGGTGGTGGTGACCGGTCCGACCGGCTCCGGCAAATCCACGACGCTGGCGGCGATTGTGGATTACGCGAACAAGAACCGGCGCCACCATATCATCACGATTGAGGACCCGATTGAATTTGTCCACGAGAGCAAGAGCTGCCTGGTGGACCACCGCGAAGTGGGGGTCCACACCAAGACCTTTGCCAGCGCGCTGCGCGGGGCCTTGCGGGAGGACCCGGACATCATCCTGGTGGGGGAGTTGCGGGACCTGGAAACCATCGAGCTGGCGCTGACGGCGGCGAGCACCGGGCACCTGGTCTTCGGCACGTTGCACACGCAAAGCGCGGCCAAGACGGTGGACCGGATCATTGACGTTTTTCCGGCCGATCAGCAGAACAAGATCCGCGCCACGCTGTCCGAATCGGTCAAAGGGGTGATCGCGCAGAACCTGTTCAAGCGGGTGGACAAGAAAGGGCGGGTGGCGGCGCTGGAGATCCTGGTGTTCAACACGGCGGTGGCCAACATGGTGCGGGAAGGCAAGACGCACCAGATCCCCGGCATGATCCAGGTCGGCAAGAAGTACGGCAACATGCCGCTGGACGATTCGATCATGGACCATCTGAAAATGAAGCGCATTTCGCCGGAGGAAGCTTACGAGAAATGCCTGGACAAGAAAAAATTCCGCCCTTTCCTGACCAATCCGCCGGACGAGGACGAAATGTAATCGGCCGGAAGGCGCGCATAGGGATTGCCTTTTCCAGAGGATTGACTTTAAATGAAACAAATATGCGCCGGAGCGAACTAGACTACCTATTGGCGATGATGCTGGGGCTGGACCGGCAGACGGAAACGGTGATCCGCCGGCGGCGGGACGTGTCGGACCTGAACTTCACGGTGGACAAGCCGCTGCAAATCGAGCAGGCGGGGGAGTTGACGGCGGTGAGCTTTTATCCGCCGATCGAGAAATTGACGCCGTATCAAACGGAAATGATCGCGTTGAATTTGATCAACGGCAACCCGCGGCTGACGGAGGACCTGATCCGCCACGGTTCGTGCGACTCGGCCTACAGCCTGGGGAACGAGGCCCGTTTCCGGGTGAGCATCTTCTCGCAGCGCGGCCGGCTCTCCGTGGTGCTGCGCAAGCTCAACACCAGCATTCCGACGCTGGAACAGCTCAAGATGCCGGCCATCTTCAGCGAGGTGTGGAAGGAAAAAACGGGGCTGGTGCTGGTGACCGGGGCGACCGGCTCGGGCAAATCCACGACGCTGGCGGCGCTGTTGAACGAAATCAACGAAAACAGATCCATCCATGTCATCACGCTGGAAGACCCGGTGGAATTTGTGCATCCGCAGAAGAAATCCACGTTCAACCAGCGGGAAATGGGGAGCGATTTCAGCACGTTTGCCACCGGGCTGCGGGCGGCGCTGCGGCAGGCGCCCAAGGTGGTGCTGGTGGGGGAAATGCGGGACCGGGAAACGGTGGAGATCGGGCTGAGCGCGGCGGAAACGGGCCACCTGGTGATGAGCACGCTGCACACCATTGACGCGGGCCAGACGATCAACCGCATCCTGGGCATGTTCGAGACGGAGGAGCAGGAGCAGGTGCGGGTGCGGCTGTCGGACACGTTGCGGTGGATCATCAGCCAGCGGCTGGCCCCGAAAATCGGCGGCGGGCGCTACGCGCTGATCGAAATCATGGGGGCCAACCTGCGCACCAAGGACTCGATCATCCACGGGGAAAGCGAGGGGAAGAGCTTTTACGAAATCATCGAGGCCAGCCACACGTTTGGCTGGCGCAATTTTGACCAGGCCTGCCTGGAGGCCTACGAACAGAATCTCATCACCGAGGAAAGCGCGCTGCTTTACTGCACCAAACGCGGGGTGGTCTCGCGCAACATTGACAAGGTGAAGAAAGCGCGGGGCGAATCGCCCGTGCTCTCCGACCTGCAAATGCGGCGCGAGTCGCCCGCCGCGCACAAGACGGCGCCGGGCCTGCCGGCGACGTTCAAATTAAAGACCTGAGATGAGCGAAGAATTTGATTTCATCGGACCGAATGACCTGCCGGCGCTGGTGGCCATCAGCAACCCGGAGGCGCTGGCGGCGGTGAAAAGCACGCTGGTGGAAATGGGTTACAAAGTGCATGTGGTGGAATCCCATCTGCAATTCGAGACCCGTTACAACCAGATCAACTACCAGGTGGTGGTGATGGAGGACGTCTTTGCGGGGAACCCGCTGGAGGAAAACCCCAGCCTGCGGTTTTTGCAGGAGCTGCCCATGGCCCAGCGGCGCTACGCCAACATTTTTCTGCTGGGCGGCGCGTTTGAAACGCTCAACACGCTGCAGGCCTTCTCCCAGAGCGTCCATTGCGTGGTCAACTATACGGAGATTCCGATGATCGGGCAGTTGATCCAGAAGACCGTTGCGGAGAACAATTTGTTTCTCAACACCTTCCGCGAAGTCCAGCACCGCGTTTACCAAAAGGCCTCCTGACCAACGACGATGGGCAAAGATTCGTCAGTTTCCATCGGTTTACGAAGTTGACAAAGTCGGGCCAGGATGGCAGACTAGGAAAGCATGGCAACGACAGCTACAGTGGAGCGTCCGGTTGAGAAACTCCAGGACGCCGAGGTGCGGATCGTGAGGAATATCCGTTCCGCTTTGCGGCAGGGTGCGGTGGAGGCAGATCCCGCGACCGCGGCTCCGCAGAATCTCATCCGGTTGACCGAGATTGCATTTTGTCAGGAATTCCCCGTGGCTGCGGCCGATAATCGCCTGGTCCATGCCATGGCCCGGGGAATCACCGTGCGCCGAAAGCTGATGGAAGCGCAAGGGGGGAGCCTGTCAGCGGAAGAAGCGGGCCGGGAACTGGGCATCTCCAAGGCGGCCATCTTGAAACGGTATCACAAGGGCCGGATCATGGGCTGGCGCGAAGAACGGCAGAACGCAGTGCGATTTCCGGTGTGGCAATTCAAAGACCACAAGGTTTTGGAAGGCCTGGAGGAGGTTCTCCAAGTTCTCAATGCGGCCAGCCGGTTGGATGATTTTGGCCGGATGCTCTTTTTTCTTTCGGACCTGGGCTTCCTTGGGAAGAAAAGACCCGTGGACTGCTTGCGGGCGGGAAAGGTGAACAAGGTTTTGCAAGCGGCCCGGGGGTATGGCGGGTAATCCATCGGCTCGCCCCGTCAGACTGCCTCCGGCAGACTTGGGAACACAAAAACTTCCCGGCACCCGGCAGATGGCACGAGGCTGGTTCAGGGTGCATCCTCATTGGAGCAGCGCGATTTTCTTCAACCTCAAACCGACGCATCGTTACTCGCATCCCAATTGCCCGTTCCCGATTCTATACGTTGCCATTGATCCGGAAACCTGTCTCTGGGAAGTCTTCGGCGACGCCGTTTTCGATCACGGACACGCCCTGCCGAAGACGCAGTGGGATGACTTGGTGATCTCGTTGATCCATGTGCCGGATTTC
>JBEKUQ010000049.1:0-8744 GCA_049514835.1 Verrucomicrobiota bacterium
TTGCAGGAAATGGCGCAGCTCCGGGTCGGCCGAGTCGGGCAACTGACCGGCCAACTCCTCCAGGCGCGCAAACAGCGGGCGCAAGTCCGGCTTGGGATGGGCCGCCGGCATGGCTTGCACCGTCTTTTCCAGTTGGAGGAGGGTGTGCAAAAGCTGCTGTTCGATTTCGGTCATCGCCCAAAACTTACGGCAGGCCAAAAGGCATGGCAAACAGATTGCAGGGCACATGGCCGGTGCATTTCACGTTTTTGGGTGATCATTCCCGATTTCTTAAACTTAATCTTACTCAAATCGGATTAAGATTAAGATTAAGAGGGGAACCCAAAAATGTGAAATGCGCCCCGCATGGGCGGGACTCTGGGATTGCCCTTTACTTGGCCAGGCTGGTATGATTCACTCCTCCCTTTTTGCGGAGGCTGTCGGTATGCGACTCATTGAAATGCTGAAACTGGGCGGGCCGGGAATTCCCCGGCGCCGGGTGTTTTTTGCGGCGGCGGCGCTGCTCCTCGGCGTGGCCGGCTGCCAGAAAGACGCGCCGGAGCCGCCGCCAGCGCCGCCGGATGTCCAGGTGATGACGGTGACTCTCCAGGATGTTCCCATCTATCAGGAATGGATTGGCACGCTCGATGGCTTCGTCAATGCCCAGATCCGCGCCCAGGTCTCCGGCTATCTTTTGTCGCAAAACTACAAGGAAGGCAGCCTCATCAGGAAGGGGGATGTTCTGTTCCAGATTGATCCGCGTCCTTTTGCGGCGCTCGTCAAGCAAGCGGAAGGCCAGCTTGGCATGGCGGAGGCGCAATTGGGCCGCACCGAGTTGGATGTGAAGCGTTTCACGCCGCTGGCCTTGTCCAACGCCATCAGCCAGGAGGAACTGGATGACGCCGTGCAGTCCAATCTCGCGGCCCGGGCCAGCGTGGCGATGAGCCAGGCGGCCAAACAGCAGGCCCAGTTGAACCTGGAATTTGCCAGCATCACTTCGCCCATTGACGGCATCGCCGGGCTGGCCCGCGCCCAGATCGGCGATTTGGTCGGCCCGGCCAGCGGCAACCTGACGGAGGTTTCGACCCTGGATCCGATCAAAGCCTACATCACCGTCAACGAACAATACTACCTGGACCATCTGGCGGCGTTCGCGGGCGGCCGCGGGACGGGCGGCGGCGGGATGGAACTGGATCTCCTGCTGGCCAACGGGGCCATCCATCCTTACAAGGGGACGTTCTATTTTCTGGACCGGCAGGTGGAGCCGGGGACCGGCGCCATGCAAGTGGCTGTTTTGTTTCCCAATCCCGGCAATGTGCTGCGCCCCGGCCAATACGCGAAGGTTCGCGCGCGCACCGAAGTGCGCAAGGGAGTGGCCCTGATACCACAGCGCGCGGTGACGGAATTGCAGGGGAGTTTCCAGGTGGATGTGGTGACCAAGACCAACAGCAGCAACGTGGTCGCCATCCGCCCGGTCATTGTCGGCGCGCAAATGAGCAATATGTGGATCATCGAAAGCGGCCTCCAATCCGGCGAGAGCATCATCGTGGAGGGCCTGCAAAAGGCCGGGCCGGGCAAAGCGGTGAACCCGCTGCCGATGCCCATTTCCCCCGGCCCCGGCAAGGCATGAGAATTTGCAATGCGTCAATCTCCGGGGGCAAGGCTCCCGCGCCGTCGCCGGCGGGAAGTTCTGTTGGAAGGGAGCCTAAGTGAGCCGCTTTTTCATCAGCCGTCCGATTGTCGCCATGGTGATTTCGATCATCACGGTCATTGTCGGCTTGGTGACGCTGTTTGGGCTGCCCATCTCGAAATTCCCCAACATTGTCCCGCCGGAGGTGCAAGTTCAGGCCAATTATGTGGGGGCCGACGCGCTCACTTTGGAGCAGTCGGTCGCCGCGCCCATCGAGGAGAAAATGAGCGGGGCGGACAACATGAACTACGTCTTTTCCCTCAACGCCAATAACGGGCTGATGCGCATGACCGTCAACTACGACGTGGGGACGGACCCGAACGTGGATCAGGACCTGACGTTTTTGCGCTATTCCCAGGCGGAAAGCCAGTTGCCCGCCGACGTGCGCAATCTGGGCGTGCTGGTGCAAAAAGCCACCTCGTCGCCGTTTCTGTTTGTCTCGGTGTTTTCACCCAAGGGGACGCACAACGCGCAGTTTCTGGCCAATTATGCCTACATCAACATGTATGATGAGTTGAGCCGGGTGAAAGGCATCGCCCAAATCAATGTTTTCGGCGCCGGCCAGTATGCCATGCGGATTTGGGTCAAACCCGACCTGCTGGCCAAGCTGAACCTCACCGTCCCGGAAATTGTCAACGCGGTGAACAGTCAGAATACGGTCAACCCCGCCGGCCGTCTGGGCGGCAACCCGGCGCCGGCGGGACAGCAGTTCGCCTTGAACGTGGTGGCCCAGAGTCGTTTGGTGACGGCGGAGCAATTCGGACAAATCGTCGTGCGCGCGAACCCGGATGGCTCGGTCGTGCGGCTCAAAGACGTGGCGCGCATCGAATTGGGCGGCCAGGATTACGACGTGATTGGCCGCTACAAAGGCCAGGCCGCCGCCAACATGTCCCTCTATCAGTTGCCCGGCTCCAACGCCCTGGATGCCGCCAAGGAGGTCAAGCGGCGCTTGGCAGAATTGAAGAAACGCTTTCCCGCCGACATTGATTACGACATTGCGCTGGACACAACACAGACCATCACCGAAGGCATGCGCGAAATCATGTTCACCTTCCTGGCCGCCCTGGCGCTCGTCACGCTGGTGGTCTTCGTCTTCTTGCAAGGCTGGCGCGCCACGCTCATTCCCTTGCTGGCAGTGCCGGTTTCGCTGGTGGGCACCTTCGCTTTTTTCCCGATGCTCGGCTTCTCCATCAACACCCTGTCGCTCTTCGGCCTGGTGCTCGCGGTCGGCCTGGTGGTGGACGACGCCATCGTCGTGGTCGAGTGCGTGGAACGCCACATGGAAGAGGGCTTGGCGCCCAAAGAGGCGGCCCTCAAGGCCATGAGCGAGGTTTCCGGGCCGGTCGTGGCCATCGCGCTGATTCTGTCGGCCGTTTTTGTGCCGACCATTTTTATTCCCGGTATTACCGGCCGCCTCTACCAGCAGTTCGCCGTGACCATTGCTCTGTCGGTCCTGATCTCCGCCTTTAATGCGTTGAGCCTCAGTCCCGCCTTGGCGGCGCTGATCCTGCGTCCCAGAAAGAAAGGCGGCGGGCCGCTGGGCAAATTCTATGATGGGTTCAACCGGGTGTACGCGCGCATCACGCACGGCTACATCGGATTGTCCGCCATCCTGATTCGCAAAGCGGCCCTCAGCCTCACCTTCCTGCTCCTCGTGGCGCTGGCCGTGGCCTGGTCTGGAAAAAGGCTGCCCAGCGGCTTTCTGCCCGAAGAAGACCAGGGTTACATCTATGTGGTGGCGACGCTTCCCTACGCCGCCTCGACCGAGCGGACCAGCGATGCCGCGCGGCAGTGCGAGGCGATCCTGAGCAAAACGCCCGGCGTCAAATCTTATCTCACCGTGGTTGGATTCAATCTCCTGAGCGGCATCCGGAATACTTACAGCGCTTTCATTTGGGTGGCGCTGGATCCCTGGAGCCAGCGCAAGAAACCGGAGGAACAGTACGACGCCATCATCCAACACCTCAACACCGAGCTGGCCAAGCTGCCCGGCGCCACCGCCAAAGTCTCGACGCCGCCGGCCATCCAAGGGGTGGGGGCGGCGGGAGGGTTCACGTTTATATTGGAGGATCGCGCCGGCAAGGACGTGCAATTTCTGAACGACAATTTGACCAGATTCATGGCGGCGGCGCGCCTGCGGAAAGAACTGGACGCCAAGTCCTTGTTCACCACCTTCCTGCCGCTGGTCCCGCAGGCTTACGTGGATGTGGACCGGGACAAGGCCATGAAACAAGGGGTGGACATCAGGGAGGTTTACCAGACCCTCCAGGCCTATCTGGGCGGCACCTTTGTCAACTATTTCAACCGCTTCGGCCGCCAGTGGCAGGTCTATGTCGAGGCGGAGGCCCCCTACCGCTCGCGCCCGGAGGACCTGAGCTTGTTCTACGTCCGCAACCGGGCCGGCCAGCCGGTGCCGCTCTCCACTTTGGCCAGCATCAAGATGCAGTCCGGCCCGGAATACACCCTGCGCTACAACCTGTTTCGCAGCGCCCAAATCTACGGCAACGCCGCCCCGGGCTACAGTTCGAGCCAGGCCAGTCAGGCCCTGGAGGAAGTTTTTGCGCAAACCATGGGGCCGGAGATGGGCTACGATTACATGGGCATGTCCTTCCAGGAAAAACAGGCCCAGAAAGGAGTCAAGCCGGCCGCCGTCTTCGGACTTTCCCTGCTCTTTGTTTTTCTCATCCTGGCCGCCCTCTATGAGAGCTGGTCGCTGCCCTTCAGCGTGCTCCTGGGCACGCCCATCGCCGTGTTCGGCGCCTTCGCCGCCTTGATGGCGCGGCACATGGTCAACAATGTTTATGCCCAGATCGGCCTCGTCATGCTCATCGGCCTCGCCGCCAAAAACGCCATTCTCATTGTCGAGTTCGCCCGCCTCGAGTATGCACGGGGAAAATCCCTGACCGACGCGGCCCTGACGGGCGCGCGCATCCGGCTCCGCCCCATTTTGATGACCTCGTTTGCGTTCATCTTCGGGTGTATTCCGCTCTGGATCGCCACGGGGGCGGGCGGTGTTTCGCGGCGCATCCTGGGGACCGTCGTCATTGGCGGCATGCTGGCCGCCACGTGCATCGCCATTTTCCTGATCCCCGTCACCTTCTACGTGGTCGAAAAAATCTCCCATCGTTTCAAAGCGCATCCCGCCCCGGCCCTGGCGGTCCCAGCCGAAGGAGAGCCATGAGGACGAATCGCCGCTGGCCTTGCCGGTGTCTCCAATCCGCAATCCGCCTTGTCCGCCATAGCTTCAGCGACGGCGGAAATCCCCCATCCGCAATTCTAGGGTTGGCCCTTGTTCTCGTGTCCGGTTGCGCCATCGGCCCCGGCTATCGGCGGCCCGACGCCGACATCCCGCCACAATTCAATTACAGTCTGGACCCAGGCCAGACCAATTCCCTGGCGGACCTCCCTTGGTGGGAGCTTTTTGACGACCCCACTCTCACCAACCTGATCCAGCTCGCCCTGACCAATAATTACGACATCCGCATCGCGGCGGCGCGCGTCGAGCAGGCCCGCGCCCTGGCCGAGCAGGCGCGCTCGCAGCTTTTTCCCCAGGCCGGCTACGATGTGAACAGTTACCGCGGCAAGAACGCCTCCGGCGGCAGCGCCAATCCCTCGGGCAACGGCGCCACCACCGGTTCCACCACGGCGGTGCTCAATGCCGCGTGGGAAATTGATCTGTGGGGGCGGGTGCGCCGCCTCAATGAAGCCGCCCGCGCGCAATTCCTGGCCAGCGAGGAGGCCCGGCGCGGCGTGCGCCTGTCCCTCATCGCCGAGGTGGCGCAGGATTATTTCCAGCTTTTGGAACTGGACGCGGAAGTGGCAATCGCCCGGCGCACCACCAATTCCTACGGCGAAAGTTTGGCGCTGTTCAACCAGCGGCTGGGCGGAGGAGTCGCCTCCAAGCTCGAAGCCGACCAGGCCGAAGGCGCGCTGGCCGATGTCGCCGCCGTCGTCCCCGATTTGGAACAGCGCATCCGCCTCCAGGAAAACCAGCTCAAGGTCCTGCTCGGCCAGGGTTCCGGCTCCGTGCCGCGCGGGGCGCCCCTGACCGCCCAAACCGTGCCGCCGGGCGTGCCCGCCGGCCTGCCCGCCGCGCTGCTGGAGCGCCGGCCGGACATCCGCCAGGCCGAGCAACAGCTCCGCGCGGCCAACGCGCAAGTCGGCGTGACGATGGGAGATTTCCTGCCGAAAATAGGTTTGACGGCGCTTTTCGGCGGCGTCAGCCCGGAGCTGTCGAACCTCACCGCGCCCGGCTCGCGTGTTTGGTCCGTCGGCGCGGACGCCAGCGGCCCGCTGTTCCACGCCGGGCTGCTGACGGGGCAATACCGCCAGGCCCGGGCCTTCTGGGACGAGGCCAGGCTGCAATACCAGCAAACCGTTTTGCAGGCCTTCCATGAGGTCTCGGGCCAGCTTTACACCCGGCAGAAGTACGAGGAGGCGCGCCTCCAGCGCGTCCGTTCGGTCGCGGCTTACCAGGATGCGGTGCTGGTGGCCACGGAACGCTACCGCGCCGGGCACGCCAACTATTTCGAGGTCCTGGACGCGCAGCAGCGATTGTTTCCCGATGAAAACGCGCTGGCCCGCACCCAGCTTGACCAGCTTCTCATCATCGTCAGGCTTTACAAATCGCTGGGCGGCGGCTGGAACCAGCCCGAAACGGCGGCCCCGGCCAGATAGGCCCAAGCTATTTTGAAGTCGCGCGCACCAGCAGAATGGGGATGAGCGACTTGTGCCGCACCTTATGGATGGCGCTGCCGAAGAGCAGATCGCCGATGAAGCGGTGCCCGTGCATGGTCATGGCGATCAAATCGCATTGCTCCTGCCGCGCCACGCGCAGGATTTCCGTGGCGGGCTCCCCCAGGGCCAGTTGCGTTTCGACGCCCAAGCCCTGCCCGCGCAACTCCTCCGCCGTGGATTCAAGGTAAGCCCGGTCCTCCTTCATCTCCTCCGATTCGGCCAGTTTCATGCGCTCGAAGTTGCGCGCGACCCAGCCGTCGGCCACGTGCAGCAAGATGAGCTGGGAATGAGAATGGCCGGCCAGCTCCGCGATGTGCGGCAAGAGGGCCTTGTCCGACCGGCTGTTTTCCAGCGCCACGAGAATTTTTTTATACATGACCGTTTGGCCCGGCGGCGGCCGGGCCGCTAGAAGCAAGCATCCGTCCGGGCTGGCGCGCAAGGATAATCGCGCCCAGGTTGGCGGGAGGGTGCCTTCCACATTTTTGGGCAAGACATATTGGCGAGGCAATGCTTTAAGATTTCGGACTTCGCGATTGAGAATTGGTCATTGAGAATTTGTTATTGGTCATCGGAAAACGTTGGTTCGATGCCCCGGCTGTGGTGCGGCGGCCACGGGAGTGACCGTCCGCTCCCACCGTTCCAATAGCCTTTGACAATCGCCCGGTTCCAGCCCAATTTTCGCGGCACTGAACATGACCAATCAAGCTATGCTGTCGCAAAAGTCCATTCCGCGAAGGGAACGGCTCATTTTCGCCCTGGATGTCTCCACGGTGGAGGAGGCCAAAGGATGGGTCGAAAAACTGGGCGGCTCGGTCTGGTTTTACAAGCTGGGCCTGCAACTTTTCATGGCAGGCGGCTATTACGAATTAATTGACTGGCTGGCCGCGCGCCAGAAGAAGGTTTTTGTTGACCTTAAATTTTTCGACGTTCCCGAAACGGTGCGGCTGGCGGTCGCGCAGTTGCGCGGCAAAAAAATCGAGTTCGCCACCGTGCATGGCAACGACCGCATCCTGGAAGCCGCCGTCCGGGAAAAGACCGGGGTGAAAATCCTGGCCGTGACCGTCCTGACCAGCCTGGACCGCGGGGATCTGGACGACCTCGGTTTTGCCTGCGACGTGGAAAAGCTGGTGCTGTCCCGCGCCAAACGCGCCTTGCAACTTGGCTGCGACGGCGTGATCTCCTCCGGCCTGGAGGCCCCCAAATTGCGCGAGCATTTGGGCGATGGTTTTCTCATCGTCAGCCCCGGCATTCGTCCCGTGGAAAACAAACCGGCGGACGACCAGAAACGCACGGTGGACGCCGAGCAGGCCTTTCGCAACGGCGCCGACTACATCGTGGTGGGACGCCCGATTAAAAACGCGGCCGACCCGAAGGCGAAGGCGGAGGAAATTCAGGCGACCATCGCCGCGCTTTTTCCCGGATGACGAAGAGGGCCGGCCGCCGTATGATGGCCCGGTGCGTCCGGCAGACATTCAGCAAATCGGCGGCGAACTGGCCATCAAATGGGATGACGGCCGGGAAAGTTTCATCGCCCTGGAAGCGTTGCGCCGGCATTGTCCTTGCGCCGGCTGCCAGGGGGAGCGGGACATCATGGGCCAGCTCCACAAAGGCCCCGACGAACCGCTGACGCCGTCCTCCTTCCAGCTCCGGCGCGTGGTCAACGTGGGCGGCTACGCCATCCAGCCGGTCTGGGCGGACGGCCACGACACGGGGATTTTTTCCTTCGACTATTTGCGAAAGCTGGCGGAACCGTGAGCCGTTTCGCCATCCGCGTCGGGCCGGCCTCGGAATCAGGCCTTGCCGCCGAAGGTGACAAAATCATCCACGTCCAGCAGGTCAAACCAGGTCGCCACGTCGTCGCGTTTGGGCGCGGCGGCGGCGAGCAATTCACTGAAATACTTCCTGGATTCCAGGTCCGAGGGCACGCGCTGCTCCGAGAAGAGGGACCAGGCGGCGATCTCGACGGGAGAGCGTTTGAATTTGGCGTTGGCCTGGATCCAGGCGAGCATCTCGCCGTCGCCCTTGCCCTGCGCCAGTTGTTTTTTCAGCGGCCCGGCCTTGAGGCCGACAAATTCCAGAAACCTCTGGTCCAGCGGGCAATTGAAGTGGTACTCGCCGGATTTGTTGTTGACAGTAGCCCGGCCCTTGTCGAGCATGCGGGGGAGGATGACGAAACCGCCCAGGCGCACGCGCGGACTGCGCGGAGCACGCCGGGTCAAATCAATTGGTTGAATGGCCATAATAAATGTTTCCTTTCTTGCGGTTCAAGTTGCCTCTCCCGCGGTGAAAAAGCAAGGCGCGTGGCCGCCTTTTTCGGGGGTGGGTGCTGGACAAAATC